>JACQUD010000052.1 GCA_016210485.1 Chloroflexota bacterium
AATACGTGCAACGCCCGAATCGGTAGGACCAACTAGGCACATGGAGCGATTCGAATCCCCGCTGGAGGAAATAGTCATTTGCGCTCTGCCACCCTGTGGCAGTAAATATGCGCTATTTCGCTCTTACCACTAACTGAAAACAGCGTAGTTTCTTCCTCAGGTACGCGTGTGCCGCAATAGGAACACATATTGTTGACTGTAAGTCTAGATGTGATTAGTGATTTGCTTTCGTCCAGCGCCCTTTTAAAATCCTTGGCGACGTATTCTAGGGTGTGTAACCACGGGTCAAACCGTGATTTTACTGCCGTTAGCCGCATTGTCCCCTCATTGATACTGGCAACAAAAGTATCGCGGGACATTACGTTAACTAGTCGATTTAGGAGCATTCTCTTGAGCAAATCCCTTTCGTAGCTTCCCGCAGATTCCCAAAATGCACTCAATTGCCTCTCAAATTGAGCAAACCCAACTGTTCCCACATCGTAAATTAAGTCATATCTGTTGCGCACCCAATGACCTTCGTTTTTGTTTTCGTCGCCTATTTTGTATTGCTTGAATGCCTTATCACCAAATATCCTGTCTGTCCACACTATGGCCTCTCTGAATTCTGACCTAAAACGGGACAATTGCTGCTCGCTTACGTTTTGATATTCTTTCATCTCCTTGTTTAGAAACTCTCTCAAAGGCGGAGAGTATTCATTCATTCTATGAAGAAACGCGAAGAACCGCAAAACACGCTCACGGTCCTTCATCCTTTTGTCACTGAAGTCCTTGTCCCACAAAGATAAGTACTTGTGATCATCGCTAAGCTGAGCAATCAGGTTGTTATATGAACCGCGGTAGAGACAGTTCCTTAATTCTTGATTGTTGAGACTTAAAGAGCCTTGATTTAGTCTGGCGAACAGCGCATATCTCATTCCCCCATGGGAATCTTCCAACAGTTTAACTGCCGGCATCTTGGCTTACCACAGAAGTGCCTCGCGGTCGGAAGACTTTATTGCCGTTACCCCTTGCCCATTAAGTTCCGTTTTAATCTCCAGATTGACAAGCATGAGAGGAGTTAGACTGACCCACGGAATAGCTACCCCAGCTATTTGGGCAGGACCGGTGAACAAAGGTCTCATAAACCGAAAGAGCGATGCCAATCGCTGATGGCCGTCAATTACTGTCCACTGACCATTGGTCTCTTCTACGACAAAAATAGGTGGTGTTGGCAAGCCAAGTATCAATGACTCTATATACCGACTTGCTCTTCTGTCATCCCACACATAATGGCGTTGGAAATCTGGTTCTAGAATCAAATTATTGTTTGCGTAGTGTTCCCATAATTCGCGAACTGTTATATCGAATTTCTCCACCTTAATGGTTTGATATTCGGGAGGCCAGCTACCCGCCGCTGATGGCGGGGACGAAGTGAATTTCCGACTTCTCTCCCACCGGCTCAATGAGCCCCATCTGGCTCGCCTCTCCATCTACGACCACGACGATGCCCGACTGGACCTGCTCTTCGTTCTCCTCCAGGAGAGCGGCCTTGAAGCCGGGGTAGATCTCCTCCAGGCTGTTGAGAACATGGCGAAGGGTTCTGCCCGGGACCGTAACCTTATCGGTACCGCCGGTGAGATGTCTGAGTAGAGGCGGAATCCATACCACTGCCATGAGCGTAGTCTATCTCTGGGCGCTCTTCTCTTCAAGGGCTTCCAGGATGTTGCCCGGGGACATGGGCAGCCGGGTCACGCGGATACCTGCGGCCCGGTAGATGGCGTTGGCCAGGGCGGCCAAGGGTGGGACGGCGGCCACCTCGCCCACTCCCCTCAGCCCGAAGGGATGGCGAGGGTTGGGCACCTCGATGATAACCGTATCTATCATGGGCAGGTCTGAGCTGGTGGGCATGCGGTAGTCCAGGAAGCTGGAGTTCGCCACAGTGCCGTTCTCGGTGTAGAAGAACTCCTCGCTGAGGGCCCACCCGATGCCCTGGGCGGTAGAGCCCTGCATCTGCCCCTCGACGAAGCCGGGGTGGACTGCCCGGCCAGCATCGATGAAGCTGGTAAAGCGCAGGATGTCCACCTTGCCCGTCTCCAGATCCACGGCCACATCCACGATGTTCCCCGCGAAGATGGGGCCCACCCCCGTTGTAGGGGCGTACACGGAGCAGGTTATGAGGCCGCCAGTGCTCCCGAGCCTGCGGGCCAGTTCCTTGAAGGTCATCCTGTCCGCTGGGTTCTTGGTGCATGTGAAGATACCGTCCCTGAACTCCACGTCCTCGGGCTGTAACTCCCACAGCTGGGCTGCCCGGGCGCTCATCTGCCGCTTGACCTCCTCCGCAGCGGCGATGGCGGCCAGGCCGGTATCGAAGGTGACCCGGCTGCCGCCAGTCCCGCCGCTGACGCCCACGGAGTCGGTATCTCCCACGGTAGACACCACGTCATCGATGGAGAGGCCCAGCACCTCCGCGGCCTGCATGGCCACGGTGGTGCGGGTGCCGCTCAGGTCTACGGAGCCGGTGATGAGGCTGATGGTGCCGTTGGAGTTGACGTTGATGGTGGCAGGAGACCCCTGGCCCCCTTGCCATCGGAACGCCACAGCAATACCCCGGCCCCGATTGGGGCCCTCCAAGGGGGCGCTGTAGTGGGGATGGGCCTTCATAGCCTCTTCTATCTCCTTGAGGCCAACGCGGGGATATGGCACCCCACTGGGCATCCGGTCCCCCTCCTGGACTACGTTCTTCAGCCGGAGGTCCAGGGGGTCCATGCCCAGCTTCTCCGCTAGTTCGTCCACCACAGTCTCTATGGCAAAGTTGGCCTGGGACTGGCCGGGCGCCCGGTAGCCCTGTGCCTTCTGTTTGTTGACCACCACGTCGTAGCCGTCTATCTGGAAGTTCTCTATGTTGTACTGTCCTGTGCCGGTGGTGGCCCCTCCGGCCACCGCGGAGCCGGGGAAGGCTCCTGCTTCGTAAGCCAGGTAGAATTTGGCTGCCGTGATCCGCCCGCTCCTATCGGCGCCCATCTTGACCCGCATGTGGGAGGCGGAACCGGGGCCTGTGCCCTCGAACACCTCCTTGCGGGTCATGACAATCTTGACGGGGTGGCCGGTCTTCTTGGAGAGGACCGCGGCCACCGGATCTAGGTAGAACGTGCCCTTGCCCCCGAAGCCACCGCCGACCTCCATGGGGATGACCTTCACCATGGACTCGGGGACGCCGATGATCTCCGCCGTGGAAGAGCGGACGTTAAATATCCCCTGGGTGGTGGTCCAGATGGTCACGTGCCCATCCGGTGCCCAGTAGGCGGTGGAGGAGAAGGGCTCGATGTAGCCTTGGTGGACCGTCTGGGTGAAGAACTCCCGCTCTACGGTGACCTCGGCCTCCCGGAACCCCTGCTCCAGGTCGCCGCTCTTGAGCTGTATATGGTCGGCTATGTTGCTCTTGACGCCCGTGTCCTCGCCTCTCCCGAACCGATCGACCCGGAACTGGGTGGTCATGCTCTCGTGGAGAAAGGGTGCCCCCTCCTTGAGGGCGTCCTCTATGGAGAGAATGGCGGGCAGCACCTCGTAGTCAACCTCAATGAGCCGGGCGGCCTCCTCTGCGATGTGGAAGCTGGTGGCCGCCACGGCCGCCACGGCGTGGCCCACGTACATCACCCTTTCGTGGGCCAGGATGACCTCCGCGGTTATCCTGGATCCGCGTACGGACTGGGCAAATTCGATGGGCTGCTTCTGGACGATTGGGAAGTCCCCCGCCGTGGCTACTGCCTTGACGCCTGGAAGGGCCTCTGCCTTGCGGGTGTCTATGGAGCGAATGCGGGCATGGGCGTAGGGGCTGCGGAGAAATTTGCCGTGGAGCAGGCCGGCCATGTATACGTCCGCACCGAATTGCGCCCGCCCGGTTACCTTGTCCACAGCATCGTGGCGGGCGGCCCTTGTACCCACGACCCTCAGCTGGCCCGGGCCCTGGTTCTCTTGATCGGCTGTTATAGTCATGATGCTCCCTTTCTCATCGCCTCGCCCGCGCGAAGAACTGCTCGAACTATTTTGTCATAGCCGGTGCAGCGACAGAGGTTCCCGCCCATCCAGCAGCGTATCCTGGCCTCGTCGGCACGGGGCTCCCGGTCCAGGAGCGCCTTGGCGGACAGGATCACTCCCGGCGTGCAGAAGCCGCACTGGAGAGCGACCTCGTCCAGGAAGATCTGCTGTAGTGGGTGCAACCCCTCCGCCGAGGCCAGGCCCTCGATAGTGGTGATGGACCTGCCCTCGGCCTCCACGGCCAGAACGAGGCAGGAGTTCACTGTCCTCCCGTCCATGATGACGGTGCATGCGCCACAGTTGCCGTCGTTGCAGCCCTCCTTGGCGCCGGTCAGCCCCAGCACGTCCCGAAGGACCTCCAGCAGGCTCTGGCGACTCTCGCAGAGGAACTCCACCTCGGCGTCGTTTACTCTGGTGCGTACGCGGATTCTGTCCGGCATGGCTTCTATACCTCCCTGGCTCTCAAGATGGCGGTACGTAGCGCCCGTCTGGTGAGCACCCCCACTAGGTGGATCCGCTGGCGGATTGTGCCCCGCATGTCGGTGATAGGACGAGCGGCTGCCATGGCTGCCTGGGCCGCCTCTTCAATGGACTCCTCATTGGCCTCCTTGCCAGCTAGCAGGTCACCGGCCTTCCTGGCAAAGACGGGGGTGGGCGCCACTGCTCCCAAGGCTATCCTCGCGGAGATGATACGCTGCCGGGCGTCGTCCATGACCACGGAGGCTCCCGCTCCTACTATGGCGATGTCCATCTCGTTCCTGGGAGTGAACCGCAGGTAGTGGGCGCCGGAGCCTGGCATAGGTGGCGGGAGGTGCAGGCTCACGAGGACCTCTCCCTCTTGAAGCACGTTCCGACCAGGGGCGGTGCAGAACTCCTCCACTGGGACGCTCCTGTGGCCGCCAGGACCAGCGATGTTGCAGATGGCCTCCAGGACAATGAGGGCAGGGATGCTATCCCCGCTGGGAGCGGCGTTGCAGAGGTTACCCCCCACGGTGGCCCGGCTCTGGATCTGGATGCTGCCGATGATGGAGATGGCATCCACCAGGGCCGGGTACAGCCGAGCGACCGCCGGGTCCTCGTAGATGCGATAGCAGGGAACGGCGGCCCCAAGGGTCAGCCCCTCGCCCTCGGAGCATGCGAGCTGGTTGAGCTCTGGGATCCTCTTGATATCCACCAGGAGGTCTACCTCGAATCGATGGCTCCGTAGCTGGACCAGGATGTCCGTCCCTCCAGCGAAGGCCCTTGCCCGGTGGCCCTTCTCGACCATCAACCTAACGGCCTCTTCCAGGGTATCGGGCACCACGTATTCAAACTCTCGCATGGAGCTTCCTTCTCAAGAATGGCGACCATGAATAGTATAGCATCTGGGTGGCACTGACCTGCCTCCAAGAACTATATCACTTTCAAGGTTAGAGTTCCTAGTGTTGGGGCGACCTGGATGGCCACAGGAGCCTGTGGCTGGTAGCTTTTGGCTGAGTGCAGTCTGAACCCATTGTACTCCCGGCGCTACCGCTCAATCAGCGCCTTCGCTTCACTGATTGTCGTAAAGTGGAGGACGTCAGCGCGTTTGGATACTTTTGAGGGTCTGATCAACTCAAGATATCGGGGGTGGTAAACGCTCTGTCAGAGGGGTAGATTAACCCTGTGTGAAAAGAGTCGTGGTGTCCTCAGTAGAGGATCGGACCAGTCAGGCTGAGCGGCGCACTTTGGAGATACGGAGCTTCCGCTCCAAGTTCGTGCAGCGACTGGGCGCAAGTACACCCTTCAATAGAAGAGCCGCATTGTATTGAAAGGATTCAGGCGGGATACTACCGTTACCGACCCGCGCCGACGGGAGCGAATCTGACCCCACTCCTGCCACGCATGAACCCAAGAGCTCGGGTTGCGATCAATCTAAATGAACCTCCGTCCGCGCTGGCCATGGTGCTCCAGACCCGCGTGATTGCCAGGAGGAAGTGAGCACCAGAGGGCAGCATAGGTCACAATGCATCGGATTGTGTCTCTGTTCCCAAGCGTCTTCATCAGGCACCGGCCAGAACCCGGTGCTTCTGAAGGTCGCCTGCGCCCACATCGGCCTGCTTGCAACGATATGTTGCAGCCGCCGTGTTGCCCACTATATGATGCAACCAAAGATCCCCAATACATTGTGTATCGAAGAAAGGAGGAGTAATGGGAACATACCGAATGTACACGGGTGAGGATGGCCAATCCCGTTATGAAGAAATCAATCTCCCCGATAACCCGAAATGGACCCAAGGTTTGGCCGCTACAAGCGTCGTCTTCCGGGAGCAACCGGTGGGCAATTATGGCGATTGGCATACGGCCCCTCGCCGACAGTTCGTGATCATCCTTTCAGGGCGCTTGGAGATTGGGTTTGGGGACGGCACGAAGCGGGTCTTCGGACCAGGAGACGCCCGTTTGGTGGAGGACACCACCGGTCACGGTCATACCACTGCCGTCTTTAGTGACCAACCCTGCGTTACCGCGACGATCCCTTTACTGGACCAATAACCTCGAGCGGTTGATTTGCCCAGCGCTGTAATAGGATCCTGAATGTCGTCACCGTCCGCGGAGTCCTCACCAACGAGACCGCCTGCCGCACTCGATCATGAGTCGTTCTTGTCTCCATTCCGACACTTCCCCAGGCTTTTCTATCATGGGCTCTCGCCCTTGGCTTCTCTGTAGGTTGTCAGAGACAATGAGACACAATCCGTGCTTTCGTTCAGTCTAAGTTGGCTTTGGGCAGACAAACGGTCTAACCCCAGAAGCCGATGCTCGGTCTCGGCCGGAACGTTCGAATTTGCCTGGTAGGGCTTCGTGAATTCGAACTATCGGTCACTTTATTATAATACGCAGTCCCACTCCGGGGTTCCCCGTAGCCCCTGAGCCTTCCATTACCTGAAAAGCCGGGCGTAGGAGCTCGGCTAGTGCCTGTGGGCATGGCTAGGAGAAGCCTCGTTCTCCGGCACGAAGGTGCAGTAGAGGGCATCAGGGTCGCAGGCGATGCACTCTAGCTGGAAGGTGCTATGCTCGATGTCGAAGTGCTCCCCCAGGACTTTGTTCAGCCTCTCCAGGACGACGGGGCGCTGCTGCTCGTATTCATCATCTATGAGCACATGGCAGCTCAGGGCGTGCATCTGGGGGGCCACAGTCCAGACGTGCAGGTCGTGGATGTTCTTAACCCCGGGCACCTGGTGCATGGCGTTCACCATGGCTGTCAGGTCCAAGTGGCCGGGGGCCGCCTCAAGGATGATCTCCCCCGCCTGGCGGATGATGCCGATAGCGCCGATGGCGATGATGATGCCGATGGCTATGCTGATAATGGGATCTGCCAGGAACCGTCCGGTGAGCAGGATGATAATACCGCCCACGATTACGCCCACAGAGGCCAGGGCATCGCCACCGGCGTGGAGGAGAGCGCTACGGACATTGATGTTGCTGTGGGCCTCTCCACGCAGCCACATCACCACCACCAAGTTAGCCACAAGGCCTATAGTGGCCACGACGAACATGAGAGCACCCTCCACCGGCTCCGGATGAAGGATGCGCCGGTAGGCCTCGTAGAAGATGACCCCAGCGATGACCACGATGGAGGAGGCGTTGATTAGAGCGATGAGGACACCCACCCGGTAGTAGCCGAAGGTCATCCGGGCCGAGGCTGGCCTCTCCGCCTGCATCACGCCCACCCAGCTCAAGAGCAAAGCCAGTAAGTCGGTAAAGACATGACCAGCGTCGCTCAAGAGAGCCAGGCTGTTGGACAGGAGGCCACCCACCACCTCCCCCACCAGTATGACTGCGGTGAGGAGAATCGCCAGCTTCATCTTCTGGTGCAGAGATAGGTGACTACGCTCCAGCTCAGCCATAGTTAGCCTTCCTCCGGCGAGATTTGGCTAGACGTTATCAGCATAACCATCCAAGAGCCAGCCAATCTTCCGAAGCCACGTTGCTGTCTTATCACCAATAGCATTCCTTAGTCTTATTGTAAACTAATTTTGTATTGTAAGCCAATTCACTTCATTACACAAGGGAAGGTGGTCACCCCCTTTTTAGAGAAGCTACGGAATGGGCAGGCCAGTGTAGCGTCCCCAAAGTGCGTTCCAGCGCACCGCCAGCACCTCTCCAGCCATAGAAATAGCGTTGAGGATGGGATGTAGCTTGCTCCCCCGGCTATAGTGCCAGTCCACAGGCACCTCCACCAGGCGCAGGCCCAGCCTCCGGGCCAGGAAGAGCACCTCCACATCGAAGCCAAAGCCCTGAAGACACAAATATGGGAATATGGCCTGGGCCACGGGGCCTCGAAAACACTTGAAGCCACACTGGGTGTCCCGGAGACCCCGCACCACCAGCAAGCTCACATATAAGTGGAAGGCCCGACCCTGGAGGCGGCGCAGCCAAGGCTCGCCGAAGCGGCGGGCCCCCGGGGCCTCCCTGGAACCCAGAGCAATGTCATAGCCGGTGAGGTGGGGGGGCAGGAACCGGTTCACTTGCTCGATAGACATGGAGAGGTCGGCATCGGCCATGAAGCGGTACTCCCCTCGGGCCGCCAGCATCCCTGTCCTGACGGCAAAGCCTTTCCCTTTATGGGGAAGTGTGAGAAGCCTCCCTCGGGGCCACTCCCGAAAGAAAGCGCTCACTACAGAGGCAGTATCGTCGGTGCTGCCATCGTCGGCCACCACCACCTCGGAGGAGAAGGGCTGGGCATCGAGATAAGCGCGCATCTGCTTCAGGGTGGAGCCGATGCGCCCCGACTCATTATAGGCGGGGATGACCAGGGAGAGGAAGGGATGTGATTCTATGGCGTGTTCTCCTGAGGTGCTAGGCCCCAGGCTAGCCTAAGGGCGGGCGAGTGTCAAGCAAGAGGGAACTTTCCGGCCCGTTATCCCGTCTTTAATATAAGGGGAGGTCTGAGAGACATGAAGAGTTGGATGGTAGCCGCAGGGCTGGCCCTTATCCTGATGCTGGCCGCGGGATGCATTGTCTCTACATCCACACCATCCCCTCCCTCGCCTACGCCGACGCCGACATGGCAGAACGACCTCATCCTCAAGCTGTCCAGGGAGCCGGTGGTCAACCCTCCCGCCTCCATTATC
This sequence comes from Chloroflexota bacterium, assembly GCA_016210485.1. Lineage (GTDB taxonomy): Bacteria > Chloroflexota > Dehalococcoidia > JACQUD01 > JACQUD01 > JACQUD01. The sequence continues at coordinate 9,105 of JACQUD010000052.1, forward strand.
CAATACGAATACAAAGACCAAGTAGTCTACTACGTACCGCCCCGCTGCTGCGACATCTTCAGCGACCTGTATGACGCCAATGGTAACCTATTAGGCCACCCCGACGGCGGCATAACCGGCCGGGGCGACGGCAAGTTCCCCGACTTTCTCCAGGAGCGGAAAGGCGAGCTAGTGGTCTGGCAGGACGAGAGGGAATACGATCCCCAGCAAGCCCTGGCCCTGGCACCCATCGAAAGCGTGGAGGTCATAGTGCTGGAGAGCGCCCCTCCTCAGTACAGCGCGGTGGTGGTCTCGGGCCTGCCCAACTCGTGCGTCACCTTCGCCGGATACCGGGTGAAGCGCAGCGACGCCACCATCGAGATAGAGGTGCTCAATTGGAGGCCGGTGGACACTGGGGTCCTCTGCGCACAGGTATATGGCACCGTGAGGACGGTTATCCCCCTGGGGAGCGACTTCCAGCCGGGGACGACCTACACCATCATGGTCAACGGAGTAGAGAAGACCTTCGTGGCAGAGCCAGTCCAGTAGAGATAGAGGCAAAACCTGCCTGCACAGCAACAGGCCTTTAACTCTAACCCACCCTGATCCAGAGGAAGGTAATCTATCTCATGGGCTAAAGGTCGTCATGAGCAGTGGGATTAGGGACTCGAACTCCCGACTTTCTCAGTGTAAACGAGACACTTTAGCCAGCTGAGCTAATCGCCCGTGGCGTGCTTTGTAGGATTCGAACCCACGGCCCGCTGCTTAGAAGGCAGCCGCTCTGTACGCTAATCTAGGTGGACTCTAGCTGATTATATCATGCTGCGGCTTCGGCCCGCCGCACCGCCCGGATGAAGGCCTCTATCTTCTTGGGGTCTTTCACCTTCCTTGTCTCCACCCCGCCCGAGACGTCCACCCCCCAGGGCTGAGCCTCTTTAATCAGAGGAGCTACGTTTTGAGGGGTGAGGCCCCCGGCTACTAGGAAGCGGAAGCGGCGAGCCAACTCTGCCACCAGTCCCCTGTCCAAGAGATGTCCTGTCCCCCCATATTTCCCTGGCAACTGGGTATCCAGAAGGGGGATGACCTCCTTTGAACCTGCTACCTCTAGCCCCGTTTGAATTTCTCGCGCAACATCTGCCGTCGTCCGGCCTTTTTCGATGCGCACCGCCTTGATGACGGGCCGGTGGAGGAGGCGGCACAGCTCCCAGGTCTCGTCTCCGTGGAGCTGGACATAATCTAAGGGACAAAATTCGGCCAGGCGGTTCATCTCCTCCACCAGGCAGTTGACGAAGACGCCCACGGCGGGGATGGAGAAGCCCTCCTTCCTTACGGTGGCTACGATGTCCCGTGCCTGCTCCGGGGTTACGTTGCGGTGGCTGGGGGGGTAGAAGACGAGGCCGAAGAAATCGGCACCGGCCTGTGCCGCGGCCAGGGCCAATTCGGGGCGGGTGAGGCCGCAGATTTTTATCCGGGTCACGATTGTCCTTTGGCGAGCTTGGGACGGCTGCCTTGGTCCACTGTTGAAGAACTTCGTTGACCATCCCCCTGACCCCATTCTTGGCCAGGAAGGGGGAATTCTTTGAATCTGGAGGGTGCCCACAGAGTCCCGCTAAAGGGGTGAAGCCCCTCTGGACTCCCCATTTTCACTACACTCCTCGGGCGGGAAGTACCAACTCTCTCATCTTGGCGGCGACGTCCGGGGCAATGACCAACGCCTCGCCCACCAGGGCAGCGTTCACCTCCCACGAGGCCAGACGCTCCATGTCCTGCCGAGTGGAGATGCCGCTCTCGCTCACCACGATTTTGTCTCTTGGAATGAGAGGCCTGAGGCGATTAGTGGTTCCTATATCTGTCACAAAAGTCTTAAGGTCTCTGTTGTTGATGCCCACAACCATGGCCCCACCCTTTAAGGCAGCCTCCACCTCGGCCTCCGAGTGCACCTCCACCAGGGCCTCCATGCCCAGGCTCCGGCCCAGGGCTAATAAGTCAGCGAGCTGCCCTTGCTCCAGAATGGCCACGATGAGCAGGAAGGCATCGGCCCCCAATGACCGGGCTTCGTGAACCTGGAGAGGGTCGAAGATGAAGTCCTTGCGCAAAAGTGGGGGGCAGGGGTTGATCGAAGTGTCCAGGGCGTGGCGTATGGCCTCCAGATGCCCCGGCGCCCCCTGGAAGAAATCGGGCTCGGTGAGGACGGAGATAGCGGCAGCGCCGTTCCGGGCGTAGGTCATGGCCAGGGAGACGGGGTCGAAGTTGGGGCGCAGCAGGCCCCGGGAGGGGGATGCTTTCTTGACCTCGGCGATGAGGCGCACCCTATCCCCCCGAAGCGCGGCAGCAAAGGGGTGAGGTTTGGGAGCGGCCCGGGCCCGGGCCTTCATCTCGGCCAGGGGGACGATGGCCTTCTCCTGGACCAGGCGCTCCCGCCTTTTGGCCACGATGTCGTCCAGGATGCTCATTTCCCCTCTTCCACTATGGCCTGGCCGACACTAAATATCTCATCCAGCTTTCGCTGCGCCCGGCCGCTGTCCACGGCCCGGGCAGCTATAGCTATACCCTCCTTCAGGTCTTTGGCGGCCCCGGCCACCACCAGGCCAGCGGCAGCGTTGAGGAGGACCACATCTCGCCGAGGCCCCTTCTCGCCCGAGAGTACGGCTCGGATCATGGCGGCGTTGTCCTGGGGCGAGCCACCCTTGAGGTCGGCCAGGCGCGCCCGGGGCAGGCCCAGTTCCTCGGGGGTGACGTGATATTCGCCGATTTGGCCGTCTTTGAGCTCATGGATGTGGCTGGGGGCGGTGGTGGATAGCTCGTCCAGGCCGTCGGCGCTGTGGAAGACCAGGGCGCGGCGGGAGCCCAGGAGCTTCAGCACCTGGATCATCTTCTCCGCCAGGCCGGGCTCGGCAGCCCCGGTAGCCTGGGCTGGGACGAAGGCGGGGTTGGTCAGAGGGCCCAGGACGTTGAAAACGGTGCGGATGCCTATCTCTCGTCGAGGGCCGGCGGCGTGCCTCATGGCGGGGTGGAAATTGGGGGCGAACATGAAGCCGAAGCCCGTCTCTTTGATGAGGCGGGCCACCCCCTCCGGCCCCAGGGCGATGGGCACCCCCAGGGCCTCCAGGGCGTCGGCGGAGCCGCAGGCGGAGGACATGGCCCGGTTGCCGTGCTTGGCCACTTTCACGCCGCAGGCGGCGGCCAGGAGGGCGGCGGCGGTGGAGATGTTGAAGGTGCCGGAGCGGTCTCCCCCCGTGCCCACGATGTCTATGGCGGGGCCGTCCACTTGGACGCGCAGGGCCTTGTCCCGCATCACGCGGGCCATGCCCGCTATCTCCTCGGCGGTCTCACCTTTTATGCGGAGGGCGACCAGGAAGGCCCCTATCTGAGCCGGGGTGGCCTGGCCCGACATGATGTCCTCCATGGTCGCGGCGGCCTCCTCCATGGAGAGGGAGCGCCCGACGACTACGGCTTCGATGGCTTCTTTAATCACGTTCCTTGCTTCTCCTTCCCGGTAGCACGACCTAAACAGTTGTGGTCTACCTGGCTCACTCGAAGTTTGCCTTGTAAGTCCCCAACGTCTTCAAGCATGATCGAATCCTCATGTCTATTCCTGAAAATGTCGTGGCATGAAAGGAGTAGCTTATCTATGGCTTTCCAATCTTCAACAGGCGAGTCTCCAATTGCGCCTCTGATGAGTCTTGAATTAGAGATGTAATAGGGTTCGCCAGATTTTAACGGGGGCAATTTGACTTGTCTTACGCTTTGCCCTTTTGATTCTAACGACAACTCCCCGTTTAGAGCTGGCCCTATGCCAATATTCGTAATTTGAACATCGATGCTTAGGTCTATTGTATCTATTGGTCCCTTATGCCACTCACCGGCTACTCCAACATACTGAACTGAAGTGATGACGGTTAGAACAGGGTGCATGGAATTAAATCGGGCTTGCTTCATCTCCTCCGCCATCTGGCGGCTGGCCTCGGCTTGCTCGCTTGTCGCTTTGGCGATTTCACTCGTCTCTTTCACATACCGGGCAGTAGAGTTCCATAGTCCCAGAGTTGCTCCGACTAGAGTAGCCGTTAGCATCAAATTGGTCGCAACAGAGCCTTCAATCTTGTTGAATCCAAGCAGCACTAAAGTTGGTACGACTACAGCTCCTATCACCATCAGTATCAGCACAGTTGTCTTGGTCATTGCTCACCACCATTCTGCCAAGTTACGCTTTTCCTTCCCTCCCTCCCACCCAGCGGCGCTCTGCGCCGAGCCTTGGGTTCCCTGCCCCTATTATAAGATACCCTTCACCAAACCCAGGCCCAAGGGGAGGCAGCCCCAACTAAGTCGGGGCGAGCAGGTTACATCTTCAGGAAGTTCCTCAGTAAATCCTTGCCCACCGCCGTCATGATGGACTCGGGGTGGAACTGCACGCCCTCCACTTTATACTCCTTGTGGCGCAGGCCCATGATTACCCCGGAGTCGCTCCAGGCGCTCACCTCCAGGCAATCGGGCACGCTGTCCTTCATCACCGCCAGAGAGTGATAGCGCACCGCCTGGAAGGGATTGGGCAAGCCAACGAAGACCCCTCGGCCGTCGTGGGAGATGAGGGAGGTCTTGCCGTGCTTTATTTCCCCGGCCCCGGCCACCACTCCTCCATAGGCGGCGCCGATGGCCTGGTGGCCCAGGCACACCCCCAGGATGGGCAGCCGAGGGGCGAAGCGGAGGATAGCGGCCATGGAGATGCCGGCGCTCTCAGGCCCGCCGGGGCCAGGAGAGATGACGATGCGTTCGAGGCCCATCCTTTCAATCTCTTCCAGGGTAATCTTATCGTTGCGGGCCACCACCACCTCTGCCCCCAGCTCCGAGAGGTACTGGTAGAGGTTGTAGGTGAAGCTATCGTAGTTGTCTATCAGGAGAAGCACGACCTCACCCCCTCAGTCCCCCTCTCCTGCCAGGAGAGAGGGAATCTAAGTAAGTCAGGGGGACACCCCCAAACCCCTGCCAGGGGGCGTTGCCCCCTGGACCCCCGTCTGCTGGCAAAAATGACAACTTCCTCCCTTCAGTCTCAGTCCTCCCAAAAGGCTACTCCAGCCCGGCCTCGGCCACATCCACGGCCCGAAGCAGGGCCTGGGCCTTATTCAAGGACTCCTGATATTCGAGGGCCGGGACGCTGTCGGCCACTACCCCACCCCCGGCCTGGACGTGAGCCACCCCATCCTTGAAGACGATGGTGCGAATGGCGATGGCGGTGTCCATATTGCCACCGAAGCCGAAGTAGCCCACGGCCCCGGCGTAGGGGCCGCGCTTATCCGGCTCCAGCTCGGCGATTATCTCCATGGCCCGGATCTTGGGCGCTCCGGAGACGGTGCCTGCAGGGAAGCAGGCTCGGAGGGCGTCGAAGCAGGAAAGCTCTGGCTTTATCTTGCCTATGACGTAAGACTCCAGGTGCATGACGTGGGAGTAGCGCACGATGTGCAACGGCTCTTCCACCTTCACCGTGCCCGGCTGGCTCACTCGGCCCACGTCGTTGCGGCCCAAATCGAGGAGCATGATGTGCTCGGCGCGCTCCTTCTCGTCGGTCAGCAACTCCTGGGCCAAAGCCTCGTCCGCCTCGGGAGTGGCTCCCCGGGGGCGGGTGCCGGCCAGGGGGAAGTTATAGACCAGGCCGTCCTCCAGGCGCACCAGGAGCTCCGGCGAGGCACCGATGAGGTGGCAGTCCCCCAGGTCCAGGTAATACATGTAAGGCGAGGGGTTGACGGTGCGCAGGGAGCGGTATATATCGAAGGGCTGGGCGACAGTGGGCCGACTCAGGCGCTGGCTGGGCACTACCTGGATGATGTCGCCACCGAAGACGTATCCCTTGGCCTTGACCACCTTGGCCTCGTATTCCTCCCGGGAGATGTTGGATGTGACCGTCCCACCCCGGCTACCTTTGATGGTTTTAGGGGCGCTTGCCTTCAGAGGCTTCTTCAGCCGAGCGGCCAGGGCCTCGATGCGTTCTACCGCCTCGGCGTAAGTAGCCTCCACATCTCCATCCAGGCGGACGTGGCCCACGATCTTTATCTTGTGTTTCAGGTGGTCGAAGACGAGGAGGGTATCGGTAAAGAGGAAGATGGCCTGGGGCAGCTCTAATGGGTCGGATTCGGGAGAGGGCAGCCTTTCGAAGTGAGTAGCCACGTCGTAGGCCAGGTAGCCCACGGCCCCTCCGTGAAAAGGGGGCAGGTCGGGGACGGGCACCAGGCGGAACTGGGCCAGCTCTCGCTCTATCTCCTTCAGCGGGTCGGGGCCAGGTCTGCCTGCAGGCGGGGCGTGGAATATGCGGTAGGGCTCAGTGCCGATGAAGCTGTAGCGGGCCAGCCTCTCTCCACCCTCCACGCTTTCCAGGAGGAAGGAGGGGCCTCTGGCCACCTTGAGGTAGGCCGAGACCGGGGTCTCCAGGTCGGCCAAAATCTCCCGGTATATGGGCACAAGGTTGCCCTGGGAGGACAGGGCCTTTGCTTCTTCCAAACTTGGGCAATACACAGGTTGTCCTTTCATCTACACATAGCTCGCTATTCTCATGGCTGCCCTCACCTCGGCCATGGTCTGCTCTGCCACCTTCTTGGCACGCTGGGTGCCCTCCAGGAGCGCCTCTCGCACTTGCTCCCTGTGGCTCTGGAAGTAGGCTCGCTTTTCTCGAATAGGGTCCAGGAAGGCATTGAGGGCTTTGGCCAACCGGGCCTTGACCTCAACATCCCCCACCTTGCCGAGCACATATCGCTCTTTCAAGTCATTCACCTCGGCCACATCGGGGTTGAAGGCGTCGTGGTACATGAAGACAGGGTTGCCCTCCACGTGCCCGGGGTCGGTGGCTCGGATGCGGGTGGGGTCGGTATACATGCTGCGCACCTTCTCCGTGACCGTGGCGGCGTCGTCGCTGAGATAGATGCAGTTGCCCAGGGATTTGCTCATCTTGGCCTGGCCGTCGGTGCCCACCAGGCGGGCCACTCGGCCTACCATGCCCTCTGGTATAGGGAATACCTCACCATAGGTCTGATTGAAGCGGCGAGCCAGCTCTCGGGTCAGCTCGATATGAGGCATCTGGTCCTCGCCCACGGGCACCAGGTGGGCCTTAGGCAGGAGGATGTCGGCGGCCTGGCTAACGGGATAGGTGAAGAAGCCCACGCTAATGTTCTCCCGACGCCCCAGGTCTTTCATCTCCGCTTTGAGAGTGGGGTTGCGCTCCAGCCTGGGCACCGAGATCAGCATACTGAGAAGCATGTGCAGCTCGGCGAATTCCGGGATGGCGCTCTGGATGACGAAGGTGCTGCGCACAGGGTCCAGTCCCACCGCCAGCCAGTCCAGGGTCACCTCGATGACCGCCTGGCGGATGCGCTGGATCTCCTCGATGTGGTCGCCTAGGGCCTGGTAGTCGGCGATGAGGAAGAAACAGTCGTAGTCTTTCTGGAGGCGGACCCAGTTCTCCAGCGCCCCGACGTAGTGGCCCAGGTGCAGCGGCCCTGTGGGCCTTGTGCCGGTCAGGATGCGTTTTCGGCTCAAGTCTTATCACCTCTAGTGTGTGATCTAAGCGAAAAGCTCATGAGGATGCCAGACCTTGACCAATTGCTCCCTCTCTCTTGACGGGAGAGGGTTGGGGTGAGGGTGAAGGTGGCGTACAACAAAGGCCCAAAGCAATCGCCTGGCAAACATCGGCTGGGTTGCTCAATACGTCATTGCTCCAGAACCTCATTACGGTGTACCCTCTGCCTTGTAGCCAAGCGGTTCTGTTTTCGTCTTTGCGCATCCCCTCTTCGTCATTGTGCTGGCTGCCGTCCACTTCCACTATCATCCGTTTCTCGAAGCATGCGAAATCGACGATGTAAGGGCCAATGGGCTGTTGTCGTCTGAATTTGACACCCAATTGCCGATTTCTTAACCGTGACCAGAGAGCGGCCTCAGCCCGGTTGCCTTGTCGCCGAAGGGCTCTGGCGAAGGTCACAGTCGCAGGTATGTCCACGCGGATTTCCCCCTCACTTTAATCCTCTCCCACCAGGGGAGAGGAAACAGAACACTATCCCACCTTGGGCAGGTGGGCCAGCGCCTCCTTCACCTTATCGGCGGGGTAGGCGTAGTCCTCCAGCTTGCCCGAGAGATAGGCATCGTAGGCCCCCAGGTCGAAGTAGCCGTGGCCGCTGTTGTTGAAGACGATGACCTGGCTCCGTCCCTCCCGTTTGCACTTCGCAGCCTCGTCCTCTACGACCTTTATAGCATGGGCTGCCTCGGGGGCGGGGAGGAAGCCCTCGGCTCTGGCGAAAGCTACGGCGGATTTGAACACGGCGGTCTGATGCAGGGCCACTGCCTCCACCAGCTTCTTGTCGTAGAGGGCGCAGATGATGGGGGCCATGCCGTGGTAGCGCAGCCCCCCGGCGTGGATGGGCGCCGGGATGAAGGTGTGGCCCAGGGTATGGAACTTGAGGAGAGGGGTAGTGGCAGCGGTGTCGCCGAAGTCGTAGGTGTAGAGGCCCCGGGTCAAGGAGGGGGCAGCCTCGGGCTCGGCGCAGATGATGCGCAGGTCCTTGTGCCGGCCGTCTATCTTGTCTTTGATGAAGGGGAGGAAGAACCCGGCGAAGTTGGAGCCGCCGCCAACGCAGCCCACCAGGATGTCGGGGTAGTCGCCGGCCATCTCCAGTTGCTTCATGGCCTCCTGGCCTTCCACGGTCTGGTGGAGCAGGACGTGATTGAGAAAGCTGCCTATTGAGTACTTGGTGTCCTCCCGGGTGGCGGCGTCCTCCACGGCCTCGCTGATGGCGATGCCCAGGCTGCCAGGGGAGTCCGGGTCCTGGGCCAGGATGGCGCGCCCGGCATTGGTGTCCTGGCTGGGGGAGGGCACCACCTTGGCCCCCCAGGTCTCCATCATCACCCGGCGGTAGGGCTTCTGCTGGTAGCTGGCCTTCACCATATAGACCTTCAGCTCCAGCCCGAAGGCCTGGCAGCCGAAGGCCAGGGCGCTGCCCCACTGGCCGGCCCCGGTCTCGGTGGTCAGCCGCTTCACCCCTTCTTTCTTGTTGTAGT
>JACQUD010000050.1 GCA_016210485.1 Chloroflexota bacterium
GTCGGTGGCCCACGCCCGGATGCTGGCTCGCCAGGGCATCATCTCCGAGAAGGACGCCGAGATCATCGTCATGGGCCTGTCCTCCATCCGCGAGGAGATCGAGCAGGGCAAGTTTGTCTTCCGCGACGAGTTGGAGGACATCCACATGAACATCGAGGCCCGCCTGCACGAGAAGATCGGTGACGTGGCGGGCAAGCTGCACACCGCGCGCTCGCGCAACGACCAGGTGGCCCTGGACCTGCGCCTCTACATGAAGGAGGCCATCCCCCAGACCATCGCCGGCATCAAGGGGTTGCAGAAGGCCCTCCTCACTCTGGCCGAGTCCAACAAGACTGTCATCATGCCTGGCTACACCCACCTCCAGCCCGCCCAGCCGGTGCTCCTGGCCCACCACCTCCTGGCTTACTTCGAGATGTTCCAGCGGGACAGGGAGCGCTTTGCCGACTGCCTCAGGCGGGCCGACGTGCTGCCCCTGGGCTCCGGGGCCTTGGCCGGGGTTCCCTACCCCATCGACAGGGAGTCCGTAGCCAGTGAGCTGGGCTTCTCCCGTATAAGCGCCAACAGCCTGGATGCCGTCTCCGACCGGGATTTCGTCCTGGAATACCAGGCTGCTGCCTCCATCGCCATGATGCACCTCTCCCGCCTCTGCGAGGAGATAGTCCTGTGGGCATCCCCCGCCTTCGGCTTTGTGGAGATTGATGCTGCCTATGCCTCTGGCTCCTCCATCATGCCCCAGAAGCGCAACCCCGATGTGGCCGAGCTGGCTCGTGCCCGGACGGGGAAGGTCTATGGCGCTCTCCTGGGTTTCCTCACCACCCTCAAGGGCCTGCCCCTGGCCTACAACCGCGACCTCCAGGAGGACAAGGAAGCGCTTTTCGCCACTATAGATACCCTCCACTCCAGCCTGGAAGCCTGCGCCGGCATGGTCTCCACCCTCAAGGTGGACGCCGAGCGCTGCCGCCGGGCCGCTGAGGAGGGTTACCTCCTGGCCACGGACCTGGCCGACTACCTGGTGAAGAAAGGGATGCCCTTCCGCCAGGCTCATGCCGCCGTAGCCGACCTGGTAGCCTACGCCCAGGAGAAGGGCCAGAAGCTATCGGAGCTATCTATGGAAGAATACCGCCGCACCTCCAAGCTATTCGAAAGTGATGTGCTTGATATAACTGTTGAATCTTCTGTGGCGGCCCGGGACGTGCCCGGGGGCACCGCCCCCCAGCGGGTGAGGACGGCGCTGAGGGAGGCGAAGAAGAGGCTGAATGGCAAACCCTGAGCACGTTGAGGTTGTAAAACAAGGCCGGGAAGCCATAGACCGTTGGCGCCAAGCTCATCCCGGAGGGCGCTTATCCCTGCGCAAGGCTAAACTCTCTGACATCGACCTTCACCTAGCCAATCTCTCCGGCGCTCAACTCTCCAGCGCCGACCTATTTCTGACAGTCCTCTCCAGGGCAGACCTCTCTAATGCGGACCTCTCGCGCGCAAATCTCTCCAGTGCCGACCTCCGTGGGGCTGAACTCAGTAGAGCCGAGCTCATCGGCGCGGAACTCTTCGCAGCTGACCTTACAGGAGCCAATCTCAGCGGTGCTAATCTCAGCGGTGCCAATCTGGGTGGCGCCAATCTGAGCAATGCCAATCTCAGCGGCGCCAGTCTCATCGGTGCCGAAATGTATGGGGCCATTCTTTACCAGGCGAGATGTGTCCGTACTACCTTCTACGGGGTTGATCTTAGCCAGGTCAGAGGGCTAGGAAGAATGCAGCATTTTGGCCCCAGCAGCATCGACATCGACACGCTGATAGAGTCGTGCCGGAATGCGGAGGGCGAGCGCATCCTGGGGATTGGGGCGTTCTTCCGAGACGCCGGCGTGCCCCAGGCGCTCCTGGAGGGACTCCCCGGTATCCTGGCAGAGATCAAATATCGCACCTGCTTCATCGCCTATGGGGAGCCCGACCGCGCCTTTGCTGAAAGGCTCCATGATGACCTTGTGTCCAGAAGAGTTAGCTGCTGGCTATACTCCATGGACGCAACCCCTGGAGAGCGAGCCTGGCCGGAGATTCCTAGGAGGCGGCAGGAGGTAGAGAAGCTGGTGGTGCTCTGCTCCGCCCAAGCTCTGGCGCTGGACGGCGTCCTGAAGGAGGTTGAAGAGCAAACAGACGAAGACCTGGACAAGATGGTACCGGTGTCCCTGGATAACCTGTGGAAAGAACCTGGGTTCAAAGTCATGCGAGGCGACCGTGACCTGAAGCCCTTTTTGTTGGAGCGAAACTATGTGGACTTCAGCGGTGCCTCGCTCTATGAAAAGTCCCTGGAACAGCTTCTGAAGGGGCTGGAGCGAAAACAAAGTTGACTTCTCCCAAGATAAAACTCGCCCCCTCCATCCTCTCCGCGGATATGGCCCGTCTGGGGGAGCAGGTGGCCGAGGCCACCGTCGCCGGCGCCGACTACATCCACGTGGACGTCATGGATGGCAGCTTCGTCCCCAACATCACCATCGGCCCTGGGGTGGTGGCCGCCATCCAGCGCTATACCGACCTCCCCTTGGATGTCCACCTTATGATAAATGAGCCTGAGAGACACGTCGCCCAGTTCGTCCAGGCCGGGGCCAGCATCGTCACCGTCCACGTGGAGGCCTGCCCCCACGCCCATCGGGTGCTCCAGCAGATAAAGGAACTGGGAGCGAGGGCGGGGGCCTCCATCAACCCCGGCACCCCCCTCCACGCCCTGGAGGAGGTCTTGCCCGAGCTGGATTTGGCTTTGATAATGTCGGTCAACCCCGGCTGGGGCGGCCAGAAGTTCATCGAGAGCAGCCTGGACAAGATAGCTCGCTTGCGCAACCTTCTGGACGAGCGAGGGCTGGCTGTGGAGTTGGGGGTGGACGGAGGCATCACTGTCGAGAACGCGGCCCAGGTGGTCAAGGCCGGGGGACGGGTGCTGGTGGCGGGGTCGGCGGTCTTCCACAAAGGAGAGTCGGTGGCCCAGGCCCTGGGGCGGCTGAGAGAGAGCCTGAAAGGCGTGTAAAGGCCTTATATGCCTTTATGCGCTGAAGAGCAAAAGGCCCCCGCCGGCTCCGGCTGGGGCCCTTGCCTGAGCTGCTTATCTAGGCAGCTTGGCCTGGGTGCGCAGGCAACGGGTGCAAATGTAAATCCTCCGGGGCCTGCCCCCCCAGCGGATCACAGCCTTGTGGACATTGGGCAGCCAGACCCGATTGGTCCGCCTTTTGGAGTGGCTCACGTTATGCCCGAACGTAGGGCCTTTGTTACAAAGAAAACACTGGGCCAAGGTTTCCCCCTTTACTTGAATCCCCTTTTTAGCTACAATTCCAAAAAGATACGATACCATATTTGGGGAGCGAGGGCAACTCGTAAATTAGAAGAGGAAACCCTGCGCTCTACTTCATAGCGGTCGGTTCTTGTAGGCATGTTCCATTGAGATATATTACAGGCCAGGGTTTCAAGGAGATGATGGCCGCCGGCGCTCGCTCCCTGGAGCGCCAGGCCCAGGCCATCGACAGCCTGAACGTATTCCCCGTGCCCGATGGGGACACCGGCACCAACATGCTCCTCACTATGCGCTCCACCTTAGCCGAGGCCTCCCGCTGCTCTGAAAGGGGGGCTGGGATGGTGGCCCAGGCCATGGCTCGGGGTGCCCTCATGGGCGCTCGAGGCAACAGCGGCGTCATCCTCTCCCAGATTCTCCGGGGGATGGCCCAAGGCTTGAAGGGCAAGGAACGCCTCGATGGCCCTGGCCTGTCCCTGGCCCTGAAAGAGGCAGTGGCCGCCGCATACAAAGGCGTGAGCCAGCCGGTGGAGGGCACCATCCTCACCGTGCTTCGAGAGGCCGCCGCCGCGGCCCAGGGCCAGAATGGGAAAGACGTGGTCGCTCTCATGGAGATGGTGGTGTCGGAGGCCCGGGCCTCGGTGCTGCGCACCCCCCACTTGCTGCCGGTGCTGCGCCAGGCGGGGGTGGTGGACGCCGGGGGGCAAGGGCTGCTGGCTATCCTGGAGGGAGCCTTGCGCTACCTGCGGGGCGAGAGGCTGGACGAGGAGGCAGAGGCCCCGTCGCCGAGCTACAGGGCACTGGCAGTCCTGGAGGAAGCGGACTACGGCTATTGCACCGAGTTCCTATTGTCTGGGCAGGGCCTCTCAGAGAAGGCGGTAAGGAAACAGCTCTCCCAATGGGGGGAATCGGTGATGGTGGTGGGGGACGAAGCCTTGCTCCGTATTCACATCCACACCCATGACTCGGGACGCGTCCTCTCCTATGCCGTAACCCTGGGCACTCTGAGCCAGGTCAAGATAGAGAACATGCTGGAGCAGCGCCGGGAGGTGGTGGGGAAGGGGGAACCTCAGGCGCTGCCTCTGGCTCCAGTGGCCGTGGCCGCGGGGGAGGGGCTGGCTCGGCTCCTCTCCAGCCTGGGGGCCTCGGCCATCGTCCCCGGCGGGCAGACCATGAACCCCAGCGTGGAGGAACTCCTCCGGGCGGTGGAGTCCGTTGCTTCGGAGAAGGTCATCCTGCTCCCCAACAACCCCAACATCATCCCGGCGGCCCAGCAGGCGGCTGGCCTGGCCCAGAAGCGGGTGGAGGTGGTGCCCGCCCGAAGTATCCCCCAGGGCATCGCCGCTCTCCTGGCCCTCAGCTATGAGGCTAGCTTCGAAGATAACCTGGAGCGCATGAGGCAAGCCCTGGCCAGGGTAAAGACGGGCGAGGTTACCAGGGCCACCCGCTCCAACCAGTGGGGAGACCTCTTCATCAAGAAGGGAGATTTCCTGGGGCTCCTGGAGGGAGAGCCGGCGGTCACGGGACGGACGCCGGTGGCGGCCCTGAAGGGCCTCCTCCTCAAGATGTGCCCCGGCGAGGAAGGCCTAGTCACCATCTACTACGCCTCCGAGGAAGACGGGGCGGCCCTGGCCAGCCTCCGCCCCTGGATGCGGCGCAGGCTCCCCGGGCAAGAGATGGAGATTGTCTGCGGTGGCCAGCCCCATTATCATTACATCGTCTCGGTAGAATAGCGGACAGGGAGGTGACTTTGGCAGTGAGGGTGGTTACTGATAGCACGGCCGATTTGCCCCAGGCCCTGGCCCGGCAATGGGGCATCACGGTGGTCCCCCTCTCCGTCCAGTTCGGCGAGGAGGCCTTTCGGGATGGGGTGGACTTGGGGCCCGAGGAGTTCTATCGTCGCCTGGCCGGCAGCACCGCTTTGCCCCACACCAGCCAGCCCTCCCCGGGGGCCTTCGCCCAGGTATACGAGGCCCTGGCCCGGGGCGGCCATGATGTCCTCTCTATCCACATTTCCTCCAAGCTCAGCGGCACCTATGAGGCAGCTTTGCGAGGAAGAGAGGTGGCGCGCCTGGAGGGGAAAGTAGAGGTGGTGGACTCCCGGCTGGTTTCCCTGGGCTTGGGGCTAGCGGTCCTTGAGGCGGCCAGGGCAGCCGGGGTGGGGGCCTCCCTGGAGGAGGTCGGCCAGGTGGCGCTCCAGGCCATCCCCAGAGTGAGGCTGGCCTGCCTTCTGGACACCCTGGAGTATCTGCGCCGGGGAGGTCGCATCGGTAAGGCGGCGGCCTTCCTGGGGTCTTTCCTCCAGATCAAGCCCATAGTTACCCTTCGGGATGGAGAGGTTCACCCCCTGGAGCGTGCCCGGACCTGGCCGCGGGGCCAGGAGCGCCTGTGCCATCTGGTATCGGGATGCCGGAATATAGCGGAGATGGGCGTCGTTTACAGCACGGGACAGGAGGAGGCCGAGGCCCTGGCAAAACGTTTGGAAGCTCATATCTCTCAGGGAAGCATCATCATTGGCCAGTTCGGCCCGGTGTTGGGGACTTATGTAGGCCCAGGTGCCCTGGGTGTGGTCTGGCGGGAGGGCCCGTGAACGCAGCTCTGGAGCAGCTACAGAAGGTCCTGGAGCTGGAGCAGGCGCGGGGCTACCAGGACTCGGCAGTGATGGGGGGTCTGGACAGGTTCCTGCCCCGTTGGGTAACCCGGGCCGAGGCCGGTCTGGAGCCTTCCTTTCTGGAGCAGGGATTGCACTACTTCCACCTGGCAACGCCGGGCTATGCCCGAATGGCCTCGGAGGAGAGGCGCCGCTGGCTCACTGGCGTCCTGCGCTGGCTAGCCCAGCCTAACGGTCACCCCGAGGCGGATGCCACCAGCCTTGGCCTCAAGGTAAAACCAACTCGTTCCAAGGTCGGTTTCCCCCCCGGTGCCTCCCTGGATTCCCGGGTCATCGTGGCCCCGGGCATAGATGTCCGCCTGGCCTCCAGGCTGAAGCGCCTGGGTGTGGCTACCCTGCGAGACATGCTCTACCTCCTGCCCCGGCGCTACATCGACTACTCCCAGGTGAAGCCCGTGGCCCAACTGGAGGTGGGGGAGGAGCAGACCATCGTGGCCTCGGTGTGGAGCGCCGGCTATAAAGTCTTGGGGCGGGGGCTGCGGGGCTCCGAGGCCGTCCTGGGGGACGAGACGGGCAACGTCAGGGCGGTCTGGTATAACAATCCTTACATGGCCAAGTTGCTGGCCCCCAACACCTGGGTGGCCCTCAGCGGCAAAGTGAGCCTGTTCCGAGGGCAGAAGGTGTTCCAATCGCCGGACTACGAACTGGATATTCCCTCGGAGCCTATCCATACCCGTCGTCTGGTCCCTGTGTATCCCCTGACCGAGGGCCTCTACGCCCGCACCATGCGCCGCCTCATGAAGGTAACTGTGGACTATTGGACGCCCCGGGTGGAGGACTTCCTGCCCGGAGAGGTGAGGGAGCGGGTCGGCCTCTCGCCCCTGAGCCCTGCCCTGGCCCAGGCTCACTATCCTGACAGCCTGGCCCAGGGGGAGGAGGGTCGGCACCGTCTGGCCTTCGACGAGCTTTTTCTGCTACAGTTGGGGCTGCTGTCTCGAAAAAGAGAGTGGCGGGAGGGGCAAGCGTCGCCCCCTCTGGTTGGCGGCGATGAAGGGCTTGGCCGTTTCCTGGCTTCCCTCCCCTTCTCTCTCACCACGGCCCAGGAGCGGTGCTGGCGTGAGATAAGAGAGGACCTGGGGCAGCCCAAACCTATGGGCCGACTCCTCCAGGGAGAGGTGGGCAGCGGCAAGACAGTGCTGGCCGCCGCCGGCCTCGTCCTCTGCGCCGCCGCCGGCTTCCAGGGCGCTCTCATGGTCCCCACAGAAGTCCTGGCCGACCAGCATTTCCGCACCCTGAGCCGCCTCCTGGCACTGGCCTCGGTCAAGGTGGAGAACGGGGACGATACGGCTGTTTTCACCCTTCCCGGCTCCCTCACCCTGAGGATGTCCCTCCTCAAAGGTAGCCAGGGCTCTAAAGCTCGGGAGGAGGCCTTGAAGCAGATAGCCCAAGGGGAGGTCGGCTTGGTGGTGGGCACTCACGCTCTCATCCAGGGGGCGGTGGAGTTCCAGTCCCTGGGCCTGGTGGTAGTGGACGAGCAACACCGCTTCGGGGTTATGCAGCGCCAGGCCTTGCGCCAGAAAGCCGAGGCCTCGGCTCACCTCCTGGCCATGACGGCCACCCCCATCCCCCGCACCCTGGCCCTCACCTTCTACGGCGATATGGACCTCTCCCTCATAGACCAGCTCCCTCCCGGCCGAAAGCCGGTGAAAACCTTGATGCTGGGCCCCCAGGACCGGAGGCGCGCCCACGAGCTCCTGCGACAGCAGGTGGCGGCGGGCTACCAGGCCTTCGTCCTCTGCCCCCTCATCGAAGGCTCCGAGGCTATCCAGGCCAGGGCCGCCACCGAAGAGTATGAGCACCTTCGCCAGGTGGTCTTCCCCGACCTGCGGCTGGGCCTGCTCCACGGACGTTTATCGGGCGCCGAGAAGGAAGAGGTGATGCTCCGCTTCAGCCAGGGCGACCTGGATATACTGGTAGCGACACCGGTGGTGGAGGTGGGCGTCGATGTCCCCGGCGCCTCCGCTATATTGATAGAGGGGGCCGAGCGCTTCGGCCTGGCCCAGCTGCATCAACTTCGGGGGCGAGTAGGGCGCGGGGGTCAGCCCGGCTATTGTATACTCATGGCGGAGGAGCCTTCCCCAGAAGCTCGGGAGCGCCTCTCCGTCCTGGAACGAGTCCACGACGGCCTCGCCCTGGCCGAGGAGGACCTCAGGCTCCGCGGCCCCGGGGACTTCCTGGGCACCCGGCAGAGCGGCCTGCCCCAGCTCCGCCTGGCCCGCCTCTCCGATGTGGCCCTCTTGGAGATGGCCCGCCGCGAGGCGCAGCAGGTCTTTCAGAGAGACCCAACTTTACAGGCTCCGGAGCACCAGGCCCTGGGCCGGGAGCTGGCCAGGGTTTGGAGCTCGGGGATAACGGAGGCATAGATGGGCATAAGGTATGAGCTTACCCAGCTTCTGGAGGGAGCGGCCCGGGAAGCACAAGCCCGGAGCATCCTGCCCGCTCAGGCCCTCCCCGAGGTCATCCTGGAGCACCCTCAGAACCCAGCCTTTGGGGATTACGCTTGCTCCCTGCCTATGAAGCTGGCCAGGGCGGCCAGAATGGACCCCATGTCCCTGGGCCAGGCCCTGGCCCAGCTCCTCCCCTCTCACGAGGCGGTGGCCAGGGTCGAGGTAGCACCTCCGGGCTTCATCAACTTCACCCTGGCGGCCCCCTGGCTGGCCCTACAAGTGGAGGCCATGCTGAAGGCAGGCATGGCCTATGGCGACCTGGATGTGGGACACGGCGAGCGCCTCCAGGTGGAGTTCGTTAGCATCAACCCCACCGGCCCCCTCCACGTAGGCCATGGCCGAGGGGCTGTCCTTGGCGATACCCTGGCCCGTGCCCTGGGGGCGGCGGGATTTCAGGTGGAAACAGAATACTATGTGAACGACGGTGGCAATCAAATGGAGGCCTTTTACACTTCCTTATACGTCCGCTATCTTCAGGCCCTGGGCCAAAAGGAGGCCATGCCTGACAGCGGATACATGGGCAGCTACATGATGGAGCTGGCCCGGGAGCTGCTAGCGGAGAGGGGGGATGCCCTCTTGGCTCTGCCCCGGGAGGAGGCCATCGCCCAGGCGGGGCGTTGGGGGCTGGAGCGGGTGCTGGGCTGGATCCGGGAGGACCTGGAGCGCCTGGGAGTCAGCTTCGATAGCTGGTTTAGTGAGCACAGCCTCTACCGAGAGGGCCAGTATGAGCGAGCTATGGGAATCTTATCCCAGGGAGGCTTCACCGCCGAACGGGAGGGAGCGCTGTGGTTCATCTCCACCGCCTTGGGCGAGGACAAGGATAATGTCCTTGTTCGTACCTCGGGGATACCCACCTACTTTGCCTCAGACATCGCCTATCATTACAACAAATTCCTGGAGCGGGGCTTTCAGAGGGTAATCGATATCTGGGGAGCGGACCACCAGGGCCATGTGCCTCGGATGAAGGCTGCGGTGGCTGCCCTGGGCGTGGCCCCGGAGAGACTCCAAATCATCCTCAATCAGATGGTCGCCCTGCGCCGAGGGGAGGAGGTTCTGCGGGTCTCCAAGCGCACCGGCGAGCTCATCACCCTCGGGGAGCTCATGGACGAGGTAGGAGCCGACGCCTGCCGTTTCTTCTACTTAGCCCGCTCCGCCGATGCTCAGATGGACTTCGACCTGGAGCTGGCCAAGAGGCAGTCGGCAGAGAACCCCGTCTACTACATCCAGTATGCCCACGCCCGCATCGCCAGCATCCTGCTTCTGGCCCAGGGGAGAAGCATCGACTACGCCTCTGGCGATGTCTCCCTTCTCACCACCGAGCCGGAGCTGGCCCTGCTCCGCAAGATTATCCAGCTTCCGGAGGTGGTGGAGACAGTGGCTCGAACCCTGGAGCCACACCATCTGGCTTACTATGCCCAGGAGCTGGCCATGGTCTTCCACCTGTTCTACAGGGACTGCCGGGTAGTCACCCAGGACGTGGCCCTGACCCGGGCTCGCTTGAAGCTGGTGGAAGCCGCCAGGCTCGCCCTAGCCAAGACTTTATACCTTATGGGGATGTCGGCTCCGGATAAGATGTAGCGGTGAGGTTGAGCCGCAAAGAGTTCGAACGGCTGGTGCGCCGGGCTATCCAGGCCCTCCCTCAGGAGGTCCTGTCCTGGCTGGATAACGTGGATATCGTGGTAGAGGACCAATCCACCCGGAGGCAACTGGAGGAGATGGGGGCCGATGATCCTAACGATGTCCTGGGCCTGTATCTGGGGACCCCCCTGGCGGAGCGGGAGGGCAGCTACCCCATGTTGCCGGACAAGATCGTCCTGTTCCAGAGGCCCATCGAGGCCGCGGGTGGCACCCGCCAGGGTATCGAGGAGGAGATTAGGGCCACCATCCTCCACGAGCTAGCCCACCACTTCGGCCTGGGGGAAGCCAGACTGGAGGAGCTGGGGCTGGGGTGATGAGCCTCCCTATCCCGACATTATACGGGAAGAAATGGCGCTTCCGGTTCTCTCAGATGACGCTGTCCATAGTCAATCCCAATTTCTCGTAAACCTCTGGCAAGTCCCACATCGTGATTATGCCCAGCAGCTGCTCATTGGGGCCTGATGACTAGCACCGGGTCACCGCAGTAGCGGACCACCCTGTCGGCCACGCTACCCAGAAGCCACCGTCCCATGCCGGTGCGCCCATGTGTCGTCATGGCGACCAGGTTATCTGAGACCTCCTTTGCGTAGTCCACAATGGCTGCGTCTGCAGGCCCATGCAGCACCCTGCACTCAATGGAGAATTTCCCCTTATGGAGTAGTCTGTGGGCTATGCCTTCAAGGTACTTGTTTGCCTCTTCATCTAGCTTCTCAAAGGGGGGAAGAAGGACTGGTGCCTCGAATCTGATCTCGCTAAGGTATTCTGTTATTCTGGGGACAGCCCTGACGAGCTGGATGTTCAGCTCCAGGGCACTCGCCAGCCTTACCACATGGGGCAGAACCTGCTCGGCCAGAGGAGAACCATCGAGGGGGACGATTACCGTCTTGAGGCTAGCTTGGAATGAGGGTTCCTGCTGGTCCCGCGCCCGGAAGACAAGGAGAGGATTGCTGGTGGCCAGCAATATCTTTTCCGTAATGCTGCCCAACAGCCAACGGCCTATCCCGGACCGCCCATGGGTGCACATAGTGATCAGGGTATCAGGCAGCTTTTCTGCCTCTTCTATTATATGGCGAGCGGGGCCGCCCTCGGGGGTCGCTATTGAGATGGACACTCCCAAGTCTCTGAGGTTATGCCCCACGGCACTTAAGTAATCCTGGGCCTTGTCGCGGAAGTCGTCAATCAACCGGTCCAGGTACAGGCCATGGGCGGGGTCGGCCCATACATCGGGTACTGGCCCGAAGGCCCGCAACAGTGTTATAGGTGCGTTAAGACGGAGTGCCAAGACCCTCACGTAGGGTAACACTTGTTCAGCCAAAGGGGAACCGTCCAGAGGTACCAGTATCCGGCTATACATGATGTCCTCCTTCTTGTTGGTCTTCGCTGGGCATTACTAGAGCACCGTGGTGGATTACTCTCATAGTAAGGTCAACAGCCCTAACACCAGGGTAGATCTGACAGCCTCGGCCTATGGCCTTTCGCGCCGGCACGGCCACCCCACGGCCCAATACCGTGATATCCCCCCCATCAGTTGGCGAGTTAGCCCTAATCCCTACATAGCAGAACTCACCGATGGTGACTCCCTCATCCAGGATACAGTTTTCCACTACGGTATGTCTGCCAATCACGCAGCCTGCCATTACCACGGAGTCCCTGACCATAGCTTCCGACCCAATTCTCACTCCCTGGGACAGCACTGAGTTCATCACCCAGCCCTGGGCGATGCCTCTGGGGCCCACGAGGCATTTCCCCCCTTGCCTATCTGCTAAATCCTGGGGAAGCGTGTCCGCTCCGGTAAGAACGGGCCAGGAGCCATTGAGGGAGAAGGGTAGTGGCCCGGCGGCGAGCCGAAGGTTGGTACGGTGGTAGGATGTTACCTCACCTATATCTTGCCAGTAGCCGCTGAATTTGTAGGCGAATACCTTATCCTGCCGAATCATTTTGGGGATAATGGCATGTCCGAAATCGTGGGGTGAGGTGGGGTCGGCGGCATCCTCTGTAAGACGCCTGGCCAGGGCTTCGACGCTGAACACATAGATGCCCATGGAGGCCAAATTGCTCTGAGGCACTGCGGGTTTCTCTACAAAGCCCTGGACTAGCCCTGTTTCGTCGGCAGTCACCAGGCCAAAGCGATGGGCTTCCCCCAGGGGCACTGGGGTCACTGCCACAGTGGCATGTGCTCCGGTGTTTTCGTGGAAAGCGAGCATCCGACGGTAGTCCATCTTATATACGTGGTCTGCCGCCAGCACCAGCACCAGGCTAGCTCCAGATGCCTGGATATAGGAGAGGTTCTGGTAAACAGCATCTGAAGTGCCGCAATACGACTCGGTCCTGGGTTCCAGGGTAGCCAGTTTCCCGCATCGGTCCAGGCGCCAGGGCATTCCCTTGCCGAGATACTCCTTCAAGACCTGGCGCTGATAGTCAACCGCGACAGCGATATTGTGGAGGCCGGAGTTAACGGCGTTGCTCAGGCTGAAATCAATGACGCGACACTTCCCGGCTATGGGCAACAGTGGCTTCGGCCTCTCCTGGCACAGCATGCCCATCCGACTGCCCCTCCCCCCAGCAAGGATTATAACCATTACCCGGCTCATAGCTTTGTCTCCTTTCGCCCATTGGGCTAGCCTTGACGCGCCCGTTTCCAGCATCAAAAATAAAGGCCCCGACGCTGTAAACGCAGGGCCTTAGTTTGGGCATAGGCACGCTTCTTTCAACCCTGTCTCAAGGCCAGGGGAGTCGGCTGGGTTATCCCGAGCCCATTCAGTATGAAAATATTGTGAAAACCATAATTAATATACTGCCAAACTAGCCCTGTGTCAACTCTTTAATATGAAAAATTCATGAAAAAGATAGCCAGCGTGCCACTGAACTAGCCTTGTGTCAATCTCGCCGAGAGCATTCAACAGCCTTATCTTTCCTACCTGCATCTGGATGCCCAGGCTTTAAGCCTGAAGCATCCGGGATTTTACACCAAATCGCTGAGGGTTAAAGGAGTGAAGCTGTCAAGGTTGAGGCATAGGTAGATGAAATGTTAGTGGACTGTCCTGGGAATTGCAATCTTGACAGACTTTGGGTGCCGTGCCACCATGGGGGCGATATGAGGGTCAGGATAGATCGGAAGCTGTGCGATGGGCTGGCCAACTGTGTGGGTGTGGCCCCCTCGGTGTTTCAGTTGGATGCGGAGCACAAGGCCATCGTCCTAGACGTGTCTTCCGTGGACGAGGATACGCTGTGGCGGGCGGCGGAGAGCTGCACCCGCAGCGCGGTCATCCTGGAGGATGATGAGGGCAATCAGCTATACCCCTAAGGAAGGGGAAGGAGGTACCATGGCTACCTATGTTCTGATGACCAGGCTATCCCCGGAGGCGGTGTCAAAGCCCGGGGCCATCCTGGAACTAGAGAAGGCGGTGGCGGGGAAGTTAAAGAGCCAGTGCCCCCAGGCCAAGTGGCTGGCCAGCTACTCCATCCTGGGTGGCTGCGACTACCTGGATATCTTCGAGGCCCCCGATGAGGGGGTAGCCTCCCAGGTGGCCCTGGTCATCCGCTC
This sequence comes from Chloroflexota bacterium, assembly GCA_016210485.1. GTDB lineage: Bacteria > Chloroflexota > Dehalococcoidia > JACQUD01 > JACQUD01 > JACQUD01. The sequence goes on from JACQUD010000050.1 coordinate 13,572, forward strand.
CTTGGGCCACGCCACCACCGAGACCTGGGTGGCCACCCCCTGGGCGCGCTTCCGGGAGTTGGCCAGGGCGGTATCGGGGTCTCAGCCTAAAGCTCGCTCTAGGCCCCGCCGCCAGGCCTGAGATAGCGTTTCCAGGTCCAGGTCCACCAGGTCTGGGATGAGGAATTGCCTGCCCCTTACCCGTCCTAGGCGAAGCAGGGGCACTTTCCAGGATTGCGCCAGGGCTTGAAGCTCCTCCTCCTGACCGGGCTGAACCGAGACTACAATTCGCGATGGGGCCTCGCCGAAGAGGGCGGCGTCCCTTCGTCCCGATAGCTCGAACTCGCCAGTGAAGCCCATCCCTCCGGCGATGGCCGACTCTGCCAGGGCCACGGCGAGGCCGCCCTCGGAGCAGTCGTGAGCCGAGCGCAGGAGGCCCCTCTGGATGGCCTCCAGGCAGCGCCTCTGCACCTGCACCTCCATGTCCAGGTCTATGGCGGGCTGGCCCGCCACCAGGCCGTGCTCCAGGGCCAGGTATTCGCTCCCCGCCAGGTGAGAGGCCTCAGCCCCCATCGGCCCCAGGAGGTAGACCGCATCGCCCTCTCCCTGAAAGCCCATGGGGCATCTCTTATCGATGTCCTCCAGGAGCCCCACCATGCCCACCACCGGCGTGGGGTAGACCGCCTGGCCCCGGGTCTCGTTGTAGAGGCTGACGTTGCCGCTGACCACGGGCGTCTCCAGGGCGCGACAGGCCTCGGACATGCCCAGGATGGCCTGCTCCAGTTGATAGTAGACCTCGGGGCGCTCCGGGTTGCCGAAGTTGAGGCAGTCGGTGAGGGCTAGGGGCCTTGCCCCGGCGCAGACCAAGTTGCGGGCGGCTTCGGCCACAGCCCTGGCCCCTCCTATGTGAGGGTCGAGATAACACAGGCGGCCGTTGCCGTCGCAGGTCAGGGCGATGCCCTTCTGCGTCCCCTTGACGCGCAGGATGGCGGCATCGGAGCCGGGGCCGACCACGGTGTTGGTGAGCACCTGGTGGTCATACTGGCGATAGACCCATTCCTTGGAGGCGATGGTGGGGGAGGCCAGGAGGCGGAGGAGAACTTCGGAGGCGGGCCGAGGGAGGTCGGGGAGGCGGGACAGGTCTATATTCTGGAGCTGGTCTAGCTCAGGAGGCTTCCGCCCCTGGAGTCGGTAGAGGGGAGGGGTGGTGAGCAGCGAGATGGGGAGCCGGGCTACCACCTGCTCTCCATCGCGCACTGTGGCCAGGCTATCATCGGTGACCCGGCCTATTACCACGGAGTTCAGGCCCCACTTCTCGAAGAGGGCCTGGGCCTCAGCCTCGCGTCCCCGCCTCACGATGGCCAGCATCCGCTCCTGGGACTCGGAGAGCATCACCTCGTAGGGGGTCATCCCCTCCTCCCGCCTGGTGACGAGAGCTATATCCATATTCAGGCCGGCGCCACCGCGGGCCACCGCCTCCACCGCTGCCGAGGTCAGCCCCGCTGCCCCCAGGTCCTGGAGTCCCTCGATGTAGTCCGTCCCGGCCAGCTCCAGGCAGGCCTCCATAAGCAGCTTCTCCAGGAAGGGATTCCCCACCTGGACCGTGGGCCGCAGCTCCCTCTCCTCCTCGAAGGTGCGGGAGGCCAGCCCGGAGGCCCCGTGGATTCCGTCGCGGCCGGTATCTGAACCCACCAGCATCAGGGCATTGCCGGCGCCGGAGGCGCAGCCCCGCTGGAGTTTGGCTATCTCCACCAGGCCCAGGCAGAAGACGTTAATCAAAGGGTTGTGGGAGTAGGTGGCATCGAAGCAAGCCTCGCCCCCCACGTCGGGGATGCCCAGGCAGTTACCGTAGCCGGCGATGCCCGCCACCACCCCGGTGAAGAGGTAGCGATTGCGGGCCTCCGAGAGGGGGCCGAAGCGCAGGGAGTTCATGAGGGCGATGGGCCGGGCCCCCATGGCGAAGATGTCCCGGACGATGCCCCCCACCCCTGTGGCCGCCCCCTGGTAAGGCTCGATGGCCGAGGGGTGGTTGTGGGACTCCATCTTGAAGGCCACCGCCAGGCCGCCACCGATGTCCACCACGCCGGCGTTCTCCTCCCCCGGCGGGATCAGGACGTGGGGGCCTTGGGAGGGGAAGAGCTTGAGGAGGAGCTTGGAGTGCTTGTAGCCGCAGTGCTCGCTCCACAAAGAGCCGAGCATTCCCAGCTCCACCGGGCCAGGCTCTCGGCCCAGCCTCTCTACAATGAGGTTGTATTCCTCGGCGGAGAGGGCGACATCGTCCAGCAGCTTGCGGTCAATAGGCATGATAAGAAACCCTTTAATTATACCCCCGACTTAAGTCGGGGGTATATCCTGTTTCTGGCCATTCAGAGGGGGCTCCTCTCGCTATCTCCTGGAGGCCGCCGGCCTTGCCCACAGTGACTCGAAGATGACCTTGCCGTCCTCGGAGCCCAGGATGGCCTCACAGGCCCGCTCCGGGTGGGGCATCATCCCCAGCACGTTGCCCTCTCGGTTGACGATGCCGGCGATGTTATTACGGGCGCCGTTGGGGTTGGCCTCCGCTGTAACCTCGCCCTTCGCGGTGCAGTAGCGGAAGACCACCTGGCCCCGGGCCTCCAGCTCGGCCAGGGTGGCGTCATCGGCGTAATAGGCCCCCTCGTAGTGAGAGATGGGGATGCGCAGCACCTGGCCCCGCTTTGACCTGGCGGTGAAGGGCACCTCTGTGGTCTCCACCCGCAGGTTCACCCACTGGCAACGATACTGGAGGTGGTGGTTCTGGCGGAGGACTCCGGGCAAGAGGCCCGCCTCGCACAGAATCTGGAAGCCGTTGCAGATGCCCAACACCAGCTTCCCCTGGGCGGCGAAATCAGCCACAGCAGCCATGACCGGAGAGAAGCGAGCGATGGCTCCGGGACGGAGATAGTCGCCGTAAGAGAATCCCCCGGGGAGGATGACACAGTCCAAGTCCGAGAGGTCGGCCTCGGCATACCAGACATAGCGAGCCTCTTGGCCCAGAACCGAGCCCAGGGCCCAATAACAATCCCCATCGCTCCAGGTTCCCGGGAAGACAATGACGCCAAATCTCACGGCAGGCCTTGAAAGGGGGGCATCTTTAGCCCCAAATACCCTCAGGAGCTCTTGGCGCTCTTGCGCCTCTTGGCAGCCCGCTTCTTCTTCTCCGTGATGCTGGGCTTTTCGAAGTGTTCCCGGCGCCGAGCCTCGCTGAGGATGCCCTCCAGTTGCACTTTCTTGCTGAAACGGCGCAGAGCAGCCTCAAAAGGCTCGTTTTCGCCGATTACGATCTCCGCCAAACTTCTCCGCCCCCTTTCTCCAGGCTGCCCTTGAGCAGCCCCCAACAAGCCAAGGTTATCATATCCTTATTGTGGAAGACAGTCAAGATTATAGAAGTGATGAGGAAGGTGAATCCTTGGCAAGCAGCCTCAGGTGTCGAGATTGACTCTAGCCACAAGTCAACTTTAGAATTAGGAAACGCTGCGATTGAAGTAAAGTAGGAGAGTAACAGAGCTTGCTACAGACTTTTCTCCTGGCCATGACTCCTCTGGGAGAGCTGCGCCTGGCCATCCCCGTGGCCATCCTTACCGATGGGCTGCCCTGGTACCAGGCTTTCCTGGCCTCCATAGTGGGAAACATGGTGCCTATACTCTTCCTGGTGCCGGCTCTGGAGCGTATCTCTCTATTTCTTCTCTCCTTCCCCAATCCCCTGGGTCGCCTGCTAGAGTGGCGGACGCAGCGGCTGCGCCTGTCCCAGGGGAGGCGCTTCCAACGCTACGGGCCCCTGGCCTTGGCCATCTTCGTGGGCATCCCTTTGCCCCTGACCGGTGCCTGGACCGGGGTCTTGGTGGCCTGGGCCTTTCATATGCGGCCTCGAGTGTCTATTCCCTATATTGCCCTGGGAGTGCTGATAGCGGGGGGCATTGTAACTGGCCTCACTATGAGCGGCCTCCAGCTCAGCCTCTTTCTGGCCGGCAGGTAGGACCGAGGTCAGCCGACACAAGATTGCTCGAGGTTGAAATAGGGGTCGCTAGCGCGATGCCTCAGCCTCTGGGGCAGGCTCCCACGAGCCTTGGGCTTGCACCTTGGTGGCCAGGAGGGTCCCCGCCCCGATGAAGACAGCGGCCACAGCCACCACGGCGTAGTAGCCCAAGCCGTTCTCCTGGCGGTTTAGCCAGTCCACTCCAACCCCGCCCAGGCGAGCGGCCAGGGCGCCTCCGGCGGTGGCTAGATTGGTGAGGCCCAGGTAGCGAGCGGCTGCCCTCCTGGGGACCAGGTCGTTGGCCAAGGCCCAGTTAGCGCTGAGGAAGAGGCCCGCAGCCACCCCCATAAGGAGGCCGGTTAGAGCCATCGCGACCAGGCCTCGAGTTAGAAGAAGGGCAATGCAGCCCAGTATACCCAGCGACCCCGCAGCAATGAGTAGTGGCCTTCGCCCCACGCGGTCGGAGAGGGTGCCGGCGGGGTATACAGCCGCCAACATGGCTCCTCCGGTGGCCAGGGCCAGCAAAGCCATGGCTTGTGACGGATTGGAGGGGGCTACCACGTCGCGGACGAAGTAGAAGGCATAGGTCTGCACGCTGGCCACGGCCGCTATCACCAGGAAGCGGGAGGCCAGGAAGAGGCGGAAGCCCGGCAACGCCCCCTCCGGGTTAAGCTCCAAGGAGGTCCGGGGCGAAGGGGGGGGAGCAGAGGTCTCATGAACCCAGGCCAGTGTCAGGGCCATGGCTAGGAGTAGGCCAACCCCTATTAGCGCCAGGGATAGCCAGAGCCAGGTCTCTTCTTGGCCGCCCCCCCGTGCCCCCATCATTAAGGCCACTATGCCCACCATAGCCAGGCTTCCCAGGATCCCCACCAGGTTCTTCACCCCTGAGGCCTTCCCCAGCCTGGTCATCGGGGCCAGGTCCCGGATGTAGGCCTGGTAGGGAGCCTGGGCGATGTTGGTGGCTATCTGAAGGGAGCAGTAGGCCAGCAGCAACCAGGTGAAGCTGGGAGCCCAACCCAGCCCCGGCAAGAGGATGAAGGCTAGAAGGGTGCCAACGAGAATGTAAGGGCGACGACGTCCCCAGGAAAGTCCTCTCCGGTCGCTCATCGCCCCCACCAGGGGTTGAAGGACGATGGCCAGGAGAAGCCCCGCCACGGTGAGGAGCCCCAGATAGGTGTTCTTCCTGTCCTCTGGGACCAGGTCCAGCATCAGGACAGGCAGGATGATGAGGTGCAGGGCGTTCCAGAACCCTGTGAGGCCGAAGTCATACAGGTTGATGCTTATGTAGTCCCGAATCCCGAACGTCTCCGCCCTGGACTCCGGAGCCAGCACTCCCTCAGCTTCCAACTGGCCGATGTCCAAGGCATGGCCTCCCAGAAGCACAGTAGATAGACTCCTTGCGCATAAGCTAATATTAGCATTACTTTGTTGTATAGGCGATAGGATATGAGAGACATTGACCTGGAAGCCCTCAAAGATCGGGTTGTCCAACTGTATCGAAGGAACCGGGTGGCTACTGGAGGTCGCCCCTATCACGCCCCATCTCTAGGCCCCTGGGCCCAACTCCAGCAATCTGGCTGGCCTCGAAGTTGGCTCTGGAAGGTGGCCTGGCACTTGTTCGCCCCCATGACCGTCCGCTACCCTCACCAGTGGTTCTGGGACTCCTGTGCCCACGCTATCGTCCTGTCTTATCTGGAGCCGGAGCTGGCCTGGCGAGAGCTCCGTAGCCTTCTGGCTCTGCAAAGCCCAGAGGGAGCCATCCCTCACATGGCCTGGTCGCCATCCTGGAAGCATTGGAGGGATATCCCGATGAGCTATCTGTATGCCAACCCGACAGGCTCGCCCTATATACAGCCGCCCAACCTGGCCCGCTCCTTGGAGCTTGTCTTTGAAAAGACAGGGCGAGAGGATGAGCTGATGGAAGTACTCCCCGGCGTGGCCCACTTCTATGTCTACCTGGAGGCGGCTCGGGACATCGATGGCGATGGTCTGCTGGTTATCATCCACCCCTATGAATCGGGGAGAGACCGGTCGCCGGAGTTCGATGTGGCGCTGGGGGCGTCCACAGCACGAACGGCCTGGCCTTTGCTCCGTTTGATTTTCAGACATCACAAGGCCCGGTGGCGGTGGGAAGAGATAGTCTCCCGGGGAGATTTCCTGGTGAAGGAGGTGCTCTTCAACTGTGTCTATGCCAGGAATTTGGCCTCCCTGGCTCGGCTTGAGGAGAGGGTGGGAGATGCTCCGGCGGCTCGCTCTTTTAAGGAGCGGGCCGCCAGAACCGAGGCCTCGATTTTAGCGAAGATGCTAGACCCGCAAACTGGGTTGGCGTACTGTCTGGATAGACGCCAGAGGGCGGAAAGTCTCATAAAGGTGCCCACCATCGCCAGCCTCATGCCCCTTCTTCTGGAGACTATCCCTGAGGCAGCGGTGCTCAGGCTGGTTCAAGACCATCTGACGAACCCTAACGAGTTCTGGCTTCCCTATCCGGTGCCGGCGACCCTCGGGAGCTCCAGCTCTATAAGAGGACATGTCATCTGGAGAGGAGCACAGACCTGGATATATACCAACTGGCTCATCGTGGAGGGGCTATACCTTCAAGCTCATCGCTTCCCTGGGATGAGAGACAGTCTCTTGAAGGTGGCCCATGAGATCGCTCTGAAAAGCTATGCTTTGGTATGCCAGGAAGGGTTCCGGGAATATTACGATTCTCGCTCGGGCAGGGGAGGTGGGGCAAGGGATATGGGCTGGTCGGCTCTGGCCCTGGATATGCTCTCTAGGAGCCCGGGAGGGGCCTGAGGTTGGTTTCACTCCTGTCGTACATGTCTTTACTAAGACCTATTTGTGTGCGTCTGAAGAGAGCGATTAGTAGCGCTTTCGTATTATTCTGAGCGACCGAAGAATCCGAGATTCTTCGGTCGCTGCGCTTCATTGGAATGACATCGGTAAATGACCTTACAAACCCTGTTCTCGTAGCTAGCAGTATGTGATACAATATATAGTTAGTCTGTGATAAAGCTGGCAGAGTTGAGTGTGACATCTATAGTGCTGGCAGGAGGCCGGAGCACTCGCCTGGGCCGGGATAAGCTCGTGGTGGAGGTGGGGGGGCGTAGTCTGCTCCAAAGGGTGGTGGACACGGTGCTGCCCTTGAGCCGCGAGGTCCTGATAGTTAAGGCTCCAGGTCAGGAGCCCTTGTCTGAGCTCCATTACTCCAGACTGCGCTGGGTGCAAGACGAGCGTCCGGAGCGAGGCTCCCTGGTGGGGGTCTATTCTGGTCTCAAGGAGGCCCTGGATTTCCATAGCCTGGTGGTGGCCGGGGACATGCCTTTTCTTCACAGGGGGCTCTTGGAGTATATGATATCTATTTCTCCTGGCTTCGACGTGGTCCTCCCGAGGATGGGGGATTGGATGGAGCCTTTGCATGCTATCTATAGCCAGAATTGTTTGCCTTATATCGAAGAGCTTCTGGGCCAGGGCGAGCTGAAGATCTTGGAGTTCCTCTCCCAGGTCAAGTCTCGGGTTGGGATTCGTTATCTGGAGGAGGCCGAGATAGATATGTTCGATAGCCGACATCTATGTTTCTTCAACATCAATACTGAGGCAGACCTGGCCCGAGCCCGAGAGCTGGAGGTGGAGGTGGGGACGTGATAAGCGTTGAGGAGGCCCGGGAGCAAATTTTGAGGCGGGTCCGAGTCCTGGAGCCGGAGGAGAAGCCTATCCTGGAGGCCCTGGGCCAGGTGGTGGCCGAGGACATCCGCTCTCACCTGGACGTCCCTCCCCTGGACAATGCTGCCATGGATGGCTTTGCCGTCCAGGCAGCCAATACTCATGGGGCCAGCCCTAGTTCCCCTCGGCGGCTCCGGGTCCTGGGTGAGGTGGCCGCCGGCTATATGTTCCAGGGGAAGGTAATGGCCGGCACAGCAGTTCGCATAATGACCGGGGCTCCGGTGCCCTCGGGTGCCGATGCTGTGGTCCAGTTCGAGGATACTGATGAGGAGGCGCAGAAGAAAAAGAAGGGCCAGTCCCTCAGCGAGGTCGAGATATATAAAGAGGCTTCCTCCGGGCTGAATATCCGTCGGGCCGGGGAGGATATAAGCCGTGGCCAGCTTCTCTTCCCCGCAGACACGGTGCTGCGCCCCTCGGAGATAGGGGTGCTGGCCTCCCTGGGTCGGGCCAGGGTTAAAGTTATCCGCCGCCCGGTGGTGGCCATCCTCTCCACAGGGGATGAGCTGGTGGAGGTGGGTCACCCTCTGCCTCCGGGCAAGATATACAACAGCAACTCCTTCAGCCTGGCGGCTCAGGTGAAGCGCTATGGGGGCATCCCTCGGCAACTGGGCATCGCCCGAGACAATCTGGAGTCCCTCATGGCAGCCCTGAGCACAGGGATGGGCTCCGACCTTTTCATTACCTCGGCTGGAGTCTCCATGGGGGATTATGACGTGGTCAAAGATGCTCTGGCTCGAAAAGGTGAGATAGGCTTCTGGACAGTGCGGATGAAGCCGGGGAAGCCCCTGGCCTTCGGCATTCTCAAAGAGGGGGGGCGGGAGGTGCCCCACCTGGGGCTGCCCGGAAATCCGGTGAGCAGCATGGTTACCTTCGAGCAGTTCGCCCGCCCCGCTATCCTGAAGATGCTGGGGCGTCGCTCCTGGGACAGCCTCATGCTGCGGGCGATTTGCCTGGGTGATATTGAGAATAATGATGGTCGTCGAGTCTTCGCCCGGGCTGCGGTCACCAAGGAGGATGGCAAGTATTACGCCCGCCCCACCGGCCCCCAGGGCTCGGGCATCCTCACCTCCATGGCCCTGGCCAATGGCTTTGTCGTGGTTCCGGAGGATGTGGCTCTGGTGAAGGAGGGAGAAGTGGTTCAAGTCCAGATGTTCGATTGGGGCGAAGGTTTTTAAGGAGGCCTCATGATTCCTATAATCTCCGTGGTTGGTCGCTCTGAGGTGGGCAAGACCACCTTATTGGAGAAGCTCATAGCAGAGCTAAAAGGTCGAGGCTACCGGGTGGCGGCGGTGAAGCACGACGTCCACGGCTTCGAGTTGGACAAGCCGGGCAAGGACTCCTGGCGCTTGGCCCAGGCTGGAAGCGACGCCGTTGTCCTCAGCTCCCCGGAAAAGATGGCTCTCATCAAGAATGTGGACCATGACTTGGCTCTTCAGGAAATAGGCTATCTCCTGGGGAGGGAGTTCGACATTATCCTCACCGAAGGCTATAAGCAGAGCCGGGGCACCAAGATCGAGGTGCACCGGAAGGGGATGGGGGAGCTCCTATGCGCTCCAGGGGAGCTCCTGGCTGTGGCCACGGACGAATCCCTGGACACCCCTGTGCCCCAATTCTCCCTGGAGGACGCCAAGGGGTTAGCGAACCTGGTAGTGGATTTCATGGCGCAGCGCCAGGACGAGGATATAACCCTCGTCTATGTGAATGGGAAGCCAGTTCCGATAAAGAGCTTTGTGGAGGAAATCATCTCTGTTGCCATTCTGGGCATGGTCTCCACCCTTAACGGGGTGGGGGAGGTGGGGCGGCTGGACATCACTATCCAGCGGAAGAAGAAACATGGTGTATCCGGCGGATAGCTTTGTATTTCAGCCCCCGGCCAAGGTGGCCTTCGCTCGGCGAGTGCTCATCAAGCCCGACGCCTCCCAAGCCTTGCCCTACCCCATCTCTACTAGCCGGGAGATCCTGGAGACCATCATCACCGGGCTACGCCGCGTGAGCGATGCGGACATCATCTTGTTGGATACTGGCCAGGGCCAGGAGCCTGTTCAGCAAGTCTTCCGTGTCTTGGGCTACGATTTCCCCAGGGTGCTGGCCCTGGATGTGCGAGATTGTGTGTATGTAGAGGTGGAGAACCCCTTGCCCAAGCCCTGGGCCTTGCCTACCGTTTGGGTGCCCAACGTTCTCCTCTCTTGCGACTATCTCATCTCTGTGGCCTCCTTTAAGGTGGCGGCTGGCCGTGCGCAATTCACCCTGGGCAATCTCATGGGCCTGCTCCCACCCTCTAAATACCCTGACTACTTTACTTTTGCGGGCAAAACTTTGGAACAACTGGGTCTGGATAACATCATTGCTGACCTCTATTTCACCCTACCCTTTGACCTGGGGGTCATCGATGCTAGAAAGCGGCTCTTCCTGGGGCCGGAAGACAGATCGGAGGTGGAGGACTACGGCAAAATCTTCTCCGGCGAGCCATTTACCGTGGACCGCGAGGCTTCTGAGGCGGCTGGGGTGGGGGCCGAATATCTGAGGTTGATAGCCTTGTCCAAGGCTACTTTTGCTGCTTAGATGAACCCTGCTGAGGTTGCTGCGCCTGGGAAAGGGGAAGCTCGCTCTATCCTCTGCTATTTAGACCTGGATTGGCAGGAGTCTCAGGGGCGCTCTCTGGATATTCTCCTGGAAGGGCGGCTGTGCGAGTCCTGTCGCTCCCGAAGGTCCCGGCCCCGCAGGAAAGGCTCTTCTGCCTCCAAGAAGACGAGGGTTGAGGAGCTTCGAGCTCAGATTCAGTCATGTTGCTCCCGAAAGGACGATTTTATTACCCCCCGGACCCCCCTCCTAGAGGCTGCCTTTCGCCTATTGCTATCTCGGGAGATGCCATTGTCTCTGGAGGAGATGGTTCGGGAGCTATCCCGACGGCGCAGGTCATACTTCACGGAAGAACTGATGAGGGAACGGCTGGAGCGCATGCTAGCACGGGATACCTTTTATGGATTCCGCCTCCAGTCGCAGGAACCGCCTAATGCCTGATCTCGAAGTTGGCGAACCCCTCGGCGATCTCGGACCAGGTCTTCTCTACTCTCTCTACCCTGGCCCCTGGGGGCCCCGACCGAAAGAGGCGCAGTAGTTCCTCCAACTTGGCGTATGGCCCCTCGGCACAAAGTTCGATGGAGTGTCCATCGGGCAGGTTACTCACATAGCCAGTTACTCCCAAGGCCCTGGCATGGCGGGTGACGAAGGCCCTGAAGAAGACTCCCTGCACCTTCCCGTGGGCCACGGCTCTGAGCTGCTTTCCCTCCTTGACCAAGGCGGCCTCCGCTCCGGTAAAGCTTAAGGTGTGCCGCCGTCACCCTCTTCAGCCTCCTGTTTTTTGCCCTTCTTTATCACCTGGACGGTGGGCTGGGGCGTCAGCACGGTGGTCGGTGCCTTTGAGATACCCTTTTTGGATTTTTTGGCCTCATGATGCCTGTAGTCTCGCTTACCCATGAAACTTCTCCTCCTGCAAGATTCCCAAAGCAGGCTCTCATCTTAAATTTAGCAGAGGCTAGCTTGGGTGTAAAGAGGGGGCGAAGCTGGCATTGAAAAGGAGCTTCCTTTCTTGCTATAATGCCCTGCGATATATGGACTATTCAGCCGCTATCGAATATCTGCTGAGCTTCACCGATTACGAGAGGCTGCCCGGCCAGGCCTACGCCGAGGCCAACTTCGACCTGAGGCGGGTGGAGGCTCTTCTGGCCAAGCTGGGCAACCCTCACCTGGGGCCGCGGACGGTGCACATAGCCGGGACTAAAGGCAAGGGGAGCACCGCTGCTATGATAGCCTCGGCTCTGCAGGCGGCTGGCCATCGGGTTGGGCTTTACACCTCGCCTCATTTGCTAGACATCCGTGAGCGCTTTCAGGTGGATGGCCAACTCATCCATCAGAATGAGTTGGCGGCCCTGGTGGCCCAGCTCAAGCCCAAGGTGGAAGCGGTGAATCGGGAGGCTTCCTTTGGTCTCTTGACTACTTTTGAGCTGCTCACGGCTCTGGCGTTTTTGCATTTCGCTCGACAGAGGGTGGATTACCAAGTCTTGGAGGTAGGGTTGGGGGGCCGCCTGGATGCTACCAATGTGGTGGTTCCCAGTGTCTGCGTCATCACCTCCCTGAGCCTGGACCACACCGCCGTACTCGGCCCTACCCTGGCCCATATCGCTCAGGAGAAGGCGGGGATCATCAAGCCGGGCGTGGTGGTGGTGATTGCCCCTCAGAGGGAGGGAGCCAGGGCTGTCCTTCGGGCGGTCTGTAGGGACAAGGGGGCTCGCCTGGTTGAGGTGGGGCAGGATATTACTTGGGAGGTCCTATCCCGGCAGGAGGAAGGGCAGGCACTGGTGGTGGGTGGCCGCCAGGGCCGCTACAAGCTCTGGCTGCCCCTTCTGGGCGATCACCAGGCGGAGAACGCTGCCGTAGCTGTGGCCGCCCTGGAAGCTCTAGAGGTGGATGCTTTAAGCATAGTGGCGGGCCTGGCCGGAGTTTCCTGGCCGGGGCGTCTCCAGATCCTGAGGCGGAGCCCCTGGCTGGTGGTGGACGGCGCTCACAACCCCTATTCCGCCGCCAAGCTGGCCCAGGCCTTGCGCCACTACTTCGATTACCAGCGCCTCATCCTGGTAATGGGGGCCTCCTCGGACAAAGATATCGCTGGCATGGCTGAGGCCCTGGCCCCTCAAGCTTCTCTGGTGTTGGCCACTAGCTCGGGCCATCCCCGCGCCAGCGACCCTAAAGAGATAGTCCTTCAGTTCCTGAATCGGGGGGTAGAGGCTCGGGTGGCCTCGGGGCTGGAGTCGGCCCTCCGGCAGGCCCAGGCTTACGCTGGGCCCAGGGACCTCATCTGTGTTACCGGCTCCTTGTTCCTGGTGGCCGAGGCCTTGGAGCTGGCTCGGACTGCAGTCCCTCGCCTTCAGGTTCCAGTAGCGGCGTCTCTAAGGGAGGGGTGAGGGGTGGCGGTAGAGGCCCAGGCCAGCGCCCTCTTGGAAAGGGCCTTCGCCCAGGGGCAGCGGCGAAGAGTGGTGGTTACGGGCATGGGCGCTATCACCCCCCTGGGGCTGATGGTGGAGGAATTCTGGAGAGGCCTGGTGGAGGGCCGCTCCGGCATCGGCCCCATGACTTTGTGCGACCCCACTGGCCTGTCCTGCACCATCGCTGGGGAGGTCAAAGGTTTCGACCCTTTGAACTATATGGAGGCCAAGGAGGCCCGGCGCATGGCTCGCTTCAGCCAGCTGGCTGTGGCTGCGGCCAGGGGGGCTATCCAGAGCGCCCGCCTCGACCTGGAGCGGGATGATCGAGACCGCATCGGCGTGCTTTTAGGCAACGGCAATGGCGGCTTCCCTACCACAGAGGAACAGGCGAGGGTTTTGTTCGAGAAGGGTGGGATGAGGGTCACCCCATTCTTCATGCCCATGATTTTGCCCAACATGGCTGCGGGCCAGGTAAGCCTCATCTTTGGGCTTAAGGGATATAACTCCACGGTCATCACCGCCTGTGCCGCAGCCACCCAGGCCATGGGCGAGGCTGCCGAGGTCATCCGTCGAGGCCGGGCCGATGTCATGGTGACGGGAGGCACCGAAGCCGGCATCAGCCAGCTTGGTTTGGCAGGGTTCTGCGTGATGAAGGCCCTGACCACTCATAACGATGAGCCTAGCAAGGCCAGCCGCCCCTTCGATGCCAAGAGGGACGGATTTGTTCCCGCCGAGGGGGCGGGCATCCTTATTTTGGAGAGCCTGGAGCACGCGCTGCTCCGGGACGCTCCCATTCTGGCGGAGCTGGCAGGCTTCGGCTCCTCCGCCGATGCCTACCACATCGTGGCCCCCGACGCCACTGGCGACGGCGCTCTCAAGGCCATGCGATGGGCCCTGGAGGATGCCGAGCTGTCCCCCCAGGAGGTGGACTACATCAATGCCCACGGCACCTCAACCCTCTTGAATGACGCCGCAGAGACTCGGGCTATAAAGCGCCTCTTTGGGGAGTATGCTTACCGTGTCCCCATAAGCTCTACCAAGTCCATGGTGGGGCATCTTTTGGGGGGATCGGGTGGGGTGGAGGCTGTTGCCGTGGTCAAAACCATCCAGGAAAGCATAATTCACCCAACCTTAAACTATGAGTTCCCGGACCCGGACTGCGACCTGGACTATGTGCCCAACCAGGCTCGGCTTGGGGAGGTGAGAGTAGCCCTTTCCAACAGCTTCGGCTTCGGCGGGCAGAACGCTTGCCTGGTCTTCAAAAAGTTCGAAGGCTAGTGTTCCTGGGGTGGCGCCTTCAAAGCCTCCCGGGGGAGTTGAATAGCCAGGAGCCGTTGCAAAGCCATGATGTGGCTACATGTCCCCCAGCCAGGGAAGAAGTGACAGGTGCAGTTCCAACGTCCCTCATTACTATAGGATAGGGTATAGCAATCGTGTTCGCCTTTGAAGGTGGCCGTGAAATCGTGGAAGGTTACCCGGTCTGGCTCCTGAGCGTATCTTGCTGCCTTCTCGATCTTCCCGATGAGGCTGGAGCGCATGATGGGGCCTCCTTATTTTAGATTGGCCTCCCTAGAATTAAAGAAAGCACCGGGCTATTTACCGGTGCTCTTCTTCTGCCGTAAAATATGGGCTGGACAGTAGACAATGCTCGCCTCGTCCCCCGTTCTCTAGCAGTAAGTATAACCCTGAAAGAGGGGGCAGTCAAGATAGCCCAGAAAAGGTTGTTTAGTAGCGCAGCCGATGTTAGAATAATGATGACTGCGGGATAGCTGGGCCGCTAGCTCAATGGTAGAGCAGTTGACTCTTAATCAACGGGCTACAGGTTCGAATCCTGTGCGGCTCACCATTCTGATAAAAAGCAAATCGGGGCCTCCTGATTGAAGGCCTTTACCCCGATAGATTGAGATTAAAGTTCGAGTCGCATTTGGTGGGTCTCCCCAGATAGCGCTCGAACTTTCTAAGGCCCGACTTGGTGCCCAGGCTGAGGCAACTGCTGGCCCAGCACTAGGCGATTCGAAACTTTCGACACGGGGAGCCGCTCCGAACGCTCGGCTGCGTGCAGTCGTGGTCCAACGAGCTCGGCAGAGAGCTCGAAATTCCGATCCCCTGGAGGCCACGGCTAAACCCGCCCAGATCGAAAGGCTACAGGGCATGAAGACCGTTGTCAGAACGCTGGTCTGCCACACGCCAGCCCAGGCGACCGGGCATGTTGACCTGAGCATAGCTGCGTCTTGTTTCAGTTCAGGTAGGCGCTGATAATCGGGAAGAGCTTGTCGAAGAGCGCGTCGTCGATGGGGAAGTTCAACTCTCTGAACTCCTGTCGGAAATCACGCCGGAAGGCCGCATTCAACGCGGCGATTATATATGTGCTCTTCTCGACCGCTGACACGCCGTCGTTTTGAAAGGTGAATTGCCTTCCGATATCGTTGGCAAAAGCTTTTGCCAACCTTTCGATGTTGCTCCACCCGTATTGTTCTCCATAGGTGATCATTTTGAAATCCAATGCCTGACTGGTCAACACATCGTTAGCATCGAATCTCTTACCTTGGTCAAGATACGTCTGATACCTGCCCTCTTGATAGGCCCTACCGTTTGCGAAGTCGAAGGACAGGCTCCAAATTGCATCAGAGCTAACGCCGTAACTCTGTCGGTTTGCTAGGATGTCATGATACGTATAGAAAGCGCTCAGGACCGCCAGGCTTTCCTGGAGAAGTGGGCCGGGCACTGCGACGGAATAATAGAACGCACTTGTGCCACCAAAGAAGTTATGTCCCTGCTCGTGAGCCATGACTTCCCACCTGTGATGTCCCGAGTTGCGATCAGGAAAAGCAGCGTCCCCAAGTTTGATGCCATTAGGCATTGTCGAGCCATAATGAGATGGCTCGTATTCAATCCTGCAGAATCCGTAAGGCGAGATACCGTTATGCATCTTCTTAAGACTTAGATACTGCGCGTCCGTTACCTTCACCACCTGCTCTGGCGAAAGGGCAGACCCCTCAAAGAAGCTTTTGGGGAAGCTGTAGAAGCCCGAATAGGCTCCAATCACCGTAACATAATCGGGTAACGGCGATCCCGTCGGAGCAGTCTGAGTAGGCGTCCGCGTAGGTGTGGAAGTTGGCGTGGGTGTGGCGGTAGGCATAGGCGTTGGCGTCAGAGTAGCGGTTGGCGGCGGCGTGGGAGTAGGGGTGGGAGTGACGGTAGGGGTGGGAGTGACGGTAGCCGTGGGCGTTGGTGTGGGGGCAGAGGTAGGAGTAGGGGTCAACGTGGAAGTCGGGGTTAGTGTTGGCGTTAGTATTGGAGACGGTGTTGGGGATGAAGTGGCGGTAGGGGTGGCGGTTCGTTCAGGTCGGGTACAAGCCCCCACCAGGAGTAAGCCCATAGCAAGGGCTAATAGCCAATATCGTATGCCTATCATGTCGGCATTTTATATCATTCGCCCCCCCGCAACGGGTGCTAACGGGCCCTCATGCCAGTAACGCCGGCGCTGAGGGGGGACAGACTCAAAAAGTTCGAGTCCCTTTTAGAGAGTGGGCCGTGGGGGTTCGGGGTGAGCTAGGGCTTCCCGTACTGCTCCCGAAGGACCCGTTTCAGCACCTTGCCCATGGGGTTGCGGGGCAGCTCCTCTACGAACACCACTGACCCCGGCTTCTTGAAGCTGGAAAGGCGCTGACGACAGAATTCGGAGAGCTCCTCGGGCGTGACTTTGTGGCCGTCCTTCATTACCACTACCGCCCGCACCGCCTCGCCCCACTGGTCATCGGGCACGCCGATGACTGCGGCCTCGTCCACTGCCGGGTGCTGCATAAGGACGCCCTCCACCTCCTCCGAGGCGATGTTCTCGCCGCCCCGGATGATGATGTCCTTGGCCCGGCCCGTCAGGTAGATATAGCGCTCCTCATCCATGTAGCCCAGGTCGCCGGTGAGGAGCCAGCCATCCTTGGTGAAGGCCTGTTTGGTTTTCTCCGGCTCCTTCCAGTATCCGCTCATAACCCGAGGGCCTCGAGCCACAATTTCCCCCACCTGACCCGGGGGCAGCGGCCGGCCACTCTCTCCCAGGATGGCCACCTCCACATCGTCCATGGGCCGGCCGATGGATGAGGCCAGGCGCTTCAGCTTTTTCTCCTTCTCCGCTGGCGTTCCCTCTATAACGTGGTCCTCGGGGCCCAGCATGGTGATGGTGGAGGCTGTCTCCGTCTGGCCGAAGGCGTTGATGAAGCGCACCCAGGGCATGACTTCAATTGCCTTCTTGATGACTTCGAAGGGCATGGGGGCGGCTCCGTAGGTAATGACCTTCATGTTGGAGAGGTCATACTTGCCGAAATTGGGGTGGTCTATGACCCGTTTGAGCATGGTGGGCACCAGCATGGCCCGGTCCACCCTCTCTTTGGTGGCCAGCTCCAGCCATCCATCCACCTCGAACTGCCGCATCATGACCAGGGTCCTGCCCCCGTAGATGGCGGCCATCATGGCCTGGGCGCCGGCCACATGGTAGAGGGGCACGGTCAGCAGGTTGGACTCCACGGTATCGGGGTCGGCAGGGTTGACATTGCCCAGCACATAGACCGAGAACATGTTATGGGTAAGGGGCACCCCTTTGGGCACCCCGGTGGTGCCCGCGGTGTACATGAGGATGGTCAGGTCTTCATCCTGGATATCGGTAACAACGTCATCGGGAGAAGATTTGGCCAGGAGGTCATCGTAGAAGAGCATCCCCTTCCTCTTCCCCTCGATGGATATGAAGTGCTTCACCGAGGCCAGGGCTGGCCTCATGGCATCCACCAGGTCGAAGTAGCGAGCGCCTGCGAAACAGGCCTTGGACTCCGAGTTGGCTATCATATAGCTCAGCTCATCCTGCTTGGAGCGGAAGTTGAGGGGGACGAAGATAGCTCCCAGCTTGGTGGTGGCGAAGTAAGCCTCCACATACTCCGGGCAGTTCACCTGGAGGATAGCTACCCGGTCCCCTTTGGCCACCCCCAAGCCGGCCAGGGCATTGGCCATCCTGTTGACCCGCTCCATCACCTGGCCATAAGTGAGCCGCTTCCCTTCAAAGACCATGGCGGGCTTATCCGGAGCGATGGCCGAGGCGATGCCGAGGAACTCCGCAGTATTCATGACCGCTCCTCCACTCTTATCGTCCTGGGCTGAAGCCCGTCTATTATTAAACGATTATGACTGCTCTGTCAAAGAGGGAAAAAGAGCAACCAGGCTCATTCCTTGCTATCCAGCATCAGGGTGACGGGGCCATCGTTGCACAGCTTCACCATCATGTGGGCCTGGAACTGCCCTGTCTCCACCTTGAGCCCGGCCTCTCGGAGGCCGAGGACGAAGCTATCTACCAGCGGCTGGGCTATCTCCGGTGGAGCTGCCTGGATGAAGTTTGGGCGGCGTCCCTTTCGGGTATCGGCCAGGAGGGTGAACTGGCTCACCACCAGGGCCTCTCCCTCGATATCCAGGAGAGAAAGGTTTAACTTACCGACCCTGTCAGCGAAGATGCGTAGGTTAGAAACTTTATCGACGAGGTGGCAGGCGTCGGTCTCAGTATCCCCCTGCCCTACCCCCAAGAAAACCAGAAGCCCCGGCCCGATATTCCCCACCACTGAGCCTTCCACGGAGACCGAGGCCTGGCTCACTCGTTGTAGCAACGCCCTCATGGCTGGGCTTTGCTCTCTGCCTTGGCACTTCCCTCCTCTTTGGTTCCCTTTGCCTTATCTATCTTGTCTTCTCTATCGCCGCCGTAGTCCCGGCCTCCGTCCTTGCGGTAATCGTTGACATAGAAACCGCTGCCCTTGAACACGACAGGCACGGAGTGAATGACCCGGTGCGCTTTCCCCTGGCACTGGGGGCAGGCATCAGCAGGCTCCTCGTGAAATCCCTGGCGCAGCTCAAAGCGATGCCCGCAGGCAGCGCATTCATATTCGTAGATTGGCATATACTACCAGTCTCCTTTCCCAGTGCAAGAATCTAATTCTAATATAGCGGTAAAACGCCCCACATTCAAGAGGACTTGAGGAGAAGTCGTTTGGTAACGACCCCTGTCAAGATGTCTTTGGAGGTTTTTCCCCTATCGCCTTGCTCTGAACACAGTTTTATGATAAATATAAGTCAGGATAAATCGCAGAATTATGACCCAGAAAGGAGAGTATTGACTATCACCGTAACCATGAAATCTCTGCTGGAAGCGGGGGTTCACTTCGGCCATCAGACCAGGCGCTGGAACCCCAAGATGAAGAGGTATATCTTCACCCAGCGGAACGGCATCCATATTATAGACCTCCAGCAGACAGTTACATTGCTGGAGCAAGCATGTGACTTCGTTAAGGGTATAGCAGCCCAGGGTGGCAAGATCCTCTTTGTAGGCACCAAAAAGCAGGCCCAGGAGGTCATAGAAGAGGAGGCCAAGCGCTGCGGCATGTTCTATGCGCACCGGCGCTGGCTGGGCGGTACCTTGACCAATTTCGCCACCATCCAGGCCCGCATCGACTATCTGGTGCGTCAGGAGGATCGCCAGTCTAAAGGGGAGTTGATGCTTCTGCCCAAGAAGGAGGCCAGCAAGCTAGAAGAGGAGATCGCTCGCCTCAATCGCCTTCTGGGGGGTATCAAAGAAATGACTGCCCTCCCCGATGTCCTCTATATTGTGGATACTTCTAGGGAGAGGATCGCCGTGGCCGAGGCTCAGCGGGTGGGGGTGCCTATCGTAGCCGTCACCGATACTAATTGCAACCCTGACGAGGTGAACCACATCATCCCTGCCAACGACGATGCCATCAAGGCTATCCGTCTCATCACCAGCCTCATGGCCGACGCCGTGCTGGAGGGCAAGGCCGAGGCGGATGAGGCTCAGCTCATGGAGCCGCCCACTGCGCCTGAAATTTCAGAGGTTCCGGAGTCTGGCGTGCCCGCGCCGGGACCAGCCAGCTAGGAGGTCCCTTGGAAATTACTGTGGAAATGGTCAAAGAGTTACGGGAACGCAGCGGGGCTGGGGTCATGGATTGCAAACGGGCCTTGCAGGAGGCACGAGGAGACCTGGCTACTGCCGAGGAATCCTTGAAAGCTCGAGGTCTGGCTCTGGCCCAGAAGAAGGCGGGCCGGGAGACGGGCCAGGGGCTGATAGTATCTTATATCCATCCTGGCGGCAGGGTGGGGGCCCTGGTGGAGGTGAACTGTGAGACGGACTTTGTTGCCAGGACCCAGGACTTCCAGGACCTGGCTCATGACCTGGCCATGCAGGTGGCGGCCATGGCTCCTCTCTACGTAAATGCGGAGGACATCCCCGGCCATCATAGCGGGATGGACTCCAAGCAGGTCTGCCTCATGCTTCAGCCCTTTATAAAAGACCCCGGGCGCACCGTGGCCGACCGAGTGACGGAGGTCATAGCCAAGGTGGGGGAGAACATCCGGGTCCGTCGGTTCGCCCGCTTCGAGCGGGGAAGTGAGGGAGAAGGCGATGGCTCGCCCCAAGTATAAGCGGATATTGCTCAAGCTCAGCGGTGAAGCTCTGGCGGGGCCAGCCCCTTACGGCATTCATCCCCCCACCCTGAGAGACATCGCCACCCAAGTGAAAAACGTTGCTGATATGGGAGTGGAGATGGCCATAGTGGTGGGGGGCGGCAACATCTGGCGGGGCATCCAGGGGCAGGCTCAGGGCATGGACCGAGCCACCGCCGACTATGCTGGTATGCTGGCTACGGTCATCAACGCCCTGGCCCTTCAGGACATCTTGGAGCAGGCGGGGCTGGTCATACGGACACAAACGGCCATCGAAATCCATGCTGTGGCCGAGCCCTACATCCGGCGAAGGGCAATCCATCACCTGGAGGAGGGGCGCGTGGTCATCTTCGCTGCTGGAACCGGGAATCCCTATATGACCACGGATACTGCCGCAGCCCTCAGAGCTATAGAGATCGGCGCTGAAGTCCTGCTCATGGCCAAGAATAAAGTGGATGGAGTATATGACTCCAATCCTCTGAAGAACCCAGACGCCAAAAAGTTTGACCGGCTGAGCTATCTGGATGCCATCAATCGGCGCTTGGAGGTGATGGACAGCACCGCACTATCTCTATGTATGGAAAATAAGCTGCCCATTATCGTATTCGCCCTCTCCACTCCTAGGGGCCTGGAGAGGGTGATGTGTGAGGAGGCCATGGGCACCCTGGTGACGGCCTGACTCCCTTTAGCTTGGGGGCTGAAGAGTAGGCCCCATTTGCAAAACTGGGAGATTGGTATGGAAGCAGAAGGTACCCTCCGCGGCATTATGGCCGCCGCTGAGGAGAAAATGAAAAAGGCCCTGGGAACCCTGGGACAGGAGCTGGCTATCGTCCGCACTGGCCGAGCCACCCCGGCTCTGGTGGAGCACCTTATAGTGGATTACCATGGCATTCCCACCCCACTGAATCAACTGGCGGGTATATTTGTCCCGGAGGCTCGCCTCATTGTCATCCAGCCCTGGGACCGCCAGGCTCTGCCTCAGATAGAGAAGGCCATTCTCAAGGGGGATCTGGGCCTCAACCCCAGCACCGATGGCCGGGTAGTCCATCTCCCCATTCCCCCCCTCACCGAGGAGAGACGGCGAGACTTGATAAAGGTGGTGAAACGGAGAGTGGAGGAGGGGAAGGTGGCCCTGCGCAATGTGCGTCGGGAGGCTCTGGAGGAGATGAGGGCACAGCTCAAAGATAAGCACGTCTCTGAGGATGCCCATAAGCTGTCCCAGGAGCAGCTACAGAGGCTTACCGAAAGCTACGTCGGCCAGGCCGAGGCCCAGGGCCAGTCCAAAGAAGCCGAAATCTTGGAAGTTTGAGCCTGGCTTTACCTGGTCCCATGAGTCAATCCTGTCGCATTCCTCAACATGTAGCCATCATTATGGATGGCAATGGTCGTTGGGCGAAAGCCCGGGGATTACCTCGCCTCGACGGGCATCGAGCCGGGGCGGAGAATTTACGCCGTGTCATCGGAGCCTTCGCCCAGCGCGGCGTCAAGTATCTCACTCTTTATGCCTTCTCTACGGAGAACTGGGGCCGACCCCAGCTAGAGGTGCGTGGGCTTCTCAAGCTCCTAGC
This sequence comes from Chloroflexota bacterium, assembly GCA_016210485.1. Classification (GTDB taxonomy): domain Bacteria; phylum Chloroflexota; class Dehalococcoidia; order JACQUD01; family JACQUD01; genus JACQUD01. The sequence continues at coordinate 35,303 of JACQUD010000050.1, forward strand.
CTCCAGCATTCGCCGGGAGGCGAAAGAGCTGGACCGGGAGGGTGTCAGGCTGATGCACTTGGGCAAGCTGGATGAGCTTACCCCTTCCCTTCAGAAGCAGGTGAAGGAGGCTCTGGAGATGACAGAAGGCAACGCCGGCATTACAGTCAGCGTTGCCTTCAACTACGGCGGCCGGGCCGAGATCCTGGAGGCGGTGCGCCATCTCCTCTCGGATGGGGTCAAGGCCGAGGCCCTGGATGATGCCACGTTCTCCCGATATCTTTACACCGCCGGCCTCCCCGACCCCGACCTCATTATCCGCACCGGCGGTGAGATGAGGCTCTCCAACTTCCTTCTCTGGCAGGCGGCCTACAGCGAGTATTATGTTACCCCCACCTATTGGCCCGACTTCGATGAGGCCGAGGTGGAGGATGCCCTGGAGGCCTACTCTCAACGGAACAGGCGCTTCGGAGGCCTGGAGCCCCGGTGACGGCCCTCCGGTGAATCTGAGGATTAGGTCTTTAAGCGCCGCCATCCTTCTGCCCCTGACCATGGGGGCAGCTTGGCTCGGTGGCTCATGGTTCCTGGCTTTCCTGGCCCTGGCCGCCGCCCTGGGGGCCATAGAGTTCTACGGCCTGGTGTCTCGCAGCGGAGGCCACCCTATGGCCCTGGCCGGGGCAGCAGGGGCGGTGCTCTTCGTAACACGGACCGATCTTCAAGAGCCCAGCCTGGCCTCGCTCCTGCTCCTGGCCCTGGCCGCCTTCACCCTCCTGCGTCACCTTCAGTTCAGGCACAGGGAAATAAGGGTCTTACAGAGGCTCAATCAGAAGCTCACCTACCTTTACCTGGCCTGGCACAACTCCCTCCTGGACTGGGGGTGGACCCTCCTGGGCATGGGCTATTGTGGCTGGCTTCTGAGCCGCCTGGCTGCCCTCCGGCTCCAGCCTGATGGCCGGGAGTGGGTGTTGCTGGCCCTTTTCGCCACCTTCGCTCTGGACACCTCCTCCTTCTTCATCGGCCGGCGCTGGGGCCGGCACGCCCTGGCACCCCGGGTGAGCCCGCACAAGACATGGGAGGGGGCCATCGGCGGCCTCTTTGGGGCCGTGGCGGCCTCCCTGGCCCTGGGCGCCTTCTTCGAACTTCCGGCTGGCCCCGGCCACCTCCTGGCCCTGGGCGTATTAATAGGAGTGGCTGGCCAGATAGGAGACCTGGCCGAGTCCTGGCTCAAGAGGCGGGCCGGGGCCAAGGACAGCGGCTCCCTTATCCCGGGCCACGGCGGCGTCCTGGACCGCCTGGACAGCCTCCTCTTCGCTTCCTTCGTGGTATACTATTATGTAGTGTGGGTGATTCTATGAAGAAGCTAGCCATTCTGGGCTCCACTGGCTCCATAGGTCGGCAGGCTCTGGAGATAGTCAGGGCCTTCCCTGGTCGGCTCAAAGTGGTGGCCCTGGCGGCGGGCAACAACCTTCCCCTGATGCTGGAACAGGTCCAGGAGTTCCATCCTGTCTTTTTCTCCCTGGAGGCCGAGGCCGACCGGAAAAACCTTCAGCTCCAGGTGCCGGAGTGTAAGTATCTGCCCCCGCAAGAGATGGCCTCCCTCCCGGAGGTTGACCTGGTGCTGGTGGCTACGTCAGGGAAGGTGGGGCTGGGCCCCACCCTGGCCGCTTTGGGGGCCAAGAAGCAGGTTGCCCTGGCCAATAAAGAAGCCCTGGTCATGGCTGGGGAGATAGTTACTGCCGCCGCCAAGAGCAACGGTATCACCTTATTCCCCGTGGACAGCGAGCACAGCGCTCTGTGGCAGTGTCTCCTGGGAGAGGGGAGAGAGATAGCCCGGCTCCTCCTCACTGCCTCGGGCGGGGCTTTCCGGGACCGCCCCCTGGAGGAGCTGGCCTCGGTAACTCCCCAGGAGGCCTTGCGCCACCCCACCTGGCACATGGGACGTAAGGTGACAGTGGACTCGGCCACTCTGATGAACAAAGGCATGGAGGCCCTGGAGGCCCGCTGGCTCTTCGATATTCCCCTCGACAGGATAGAGATGATAATGCACCCCCAGAGCATAGTCCACTCTCTGGTGGAGTTCGCTGATGGCTCGGTGAAGGCCCAACTTTCCTCCCCCGATATGAGGTTGCCCATTCAGTTCGCCCTCTCCTACCCGGAGCGCTGGGAGAACCGGGACCTGCCTAAGCTGGACCTGGCCCAGGCGGGCAGCCTGCACTTCGGGCCTGTGGATGTGGGGCGCTACCCGTGCCTGGCACTGGCCCTGGAGGCAGGGCGGCGGGGCGGGACTTACCCCGCCGTGCTTTGCGCCGCCGATGAGGAGGCGGTGGGTCTCTTCCTGGCGGGGAAGATAGGCTTCCTGGATATCCCCCGGCTGGTGAATAAGGCTCTGACTCTCCATAAAGGGACAGACCAGGCCACCCTTTACGACGTTCTGGCCGCCGACGCCTGGGCGCGCGAGGAAGTCCTGGCGGCAGCGACGGGCTGATATGGGGCTCCTGGTCTTCATCCTCATCCTGGCCGTGGTCATCGTCACCCATGAGTTGGGACACTTCTACACAGCACGGCGGGTTGGGGTCAGGGTCCTGGAGTTCGGCCTGGGCTATCCGCCCCGTCTCTGGTCCATAATCCGGGGCGAGACCCGCTACTCTCTAAATCTGCTGCCCCTGGGCGGGTTCGTCAAGCTGGAAGGGGAAGAGGACCCCTCGGACCCAGCCAGCCTGGCGGCCAAGCGAATGCCTGCCCGCCTCCTGGTGCTGGCCTCGGGCGCTCTGATGAACGCCCTCCTGCCCGTCCTCCTCTTCACCCTGGCCGTCCTCATCCCCCAGAAGGTGCTGGTGGGCGGCGAGGGGCTTCAGGTCTCCTCAGTGGCCGCCGGCTCCCCGGCCCAGGTCGCCGGGCTTCAGACCGGGGATACCATCCTGGCGGTGGACGGCCGGGCGGTGAGCGCCCCGGAGGAGCTGCAAAAAGCCGTAGAGGCGCGTCTGGGACAAGAGTTAGCATTGCTTTTGGAAAGGCCCTCGGTGGGGCAGGTGGAGGCTCGCCTGATACCCCGCGCCCAGCCGCCTCCGGGGGAGGGGCCCCTGGGCATCAGCCTGGACTATGCCAGGCCAATTTATGAGACCCGCTCCTACCCGCCCTGGGAGGCGGTGCCCAACGGCATTGCCGCCACCGGGCGGCTGGTCTCGGCCATGTTCGCCGGCGTCGGGGACATGATAGGGGGCAGGGAGCCGGCCACGGTCGTCGGCGTCATCGGCATGGCCCAGGCCACCACCGAGGTAGCCCGGGGCGGTATCCACGACATCCTGGTCTGGGCTTCCATCATCAGCCTGAGCCTGGCCATCATCAATCTGCTGCCCATCCCGGCCCTGGACGGGGGCCGCATCGCCCTCCTGGGGCTGGAGGCGGTGCGCCGGAAGCGCCTCTCTCCCCGGTCGGAGAGGCTCATTCACCTCATTGGCTTCGCTGTCCTATTGAGCTTCATGTTCGTCGTCAGCTACCTGGATATAGCCCGTCTGGCTAGAGGGGGGAACATATTGCCATGATGAATCGACGCTACACCAAACCCATCTCCATCGGAGGGGTGGCTGTGGGCGGGGGCGCTCCCATCGCCATCCAGTCCATGACCAAGACCGATACCCGGGATGCCGCCGCCACTCTGGAGCAAATAAGGCGGCTGAAAGAGGCCGGTTGCGAGATCGTCCGGGTGGCCGTTCCCGATATGGCGGCCGCCAAGGCCCTGCCTCTCATCAAACGAGAATCCCCCCTCCCCATCATCGCCGACATCCACTTCGACCACCGCCTGGCCCTGGCCGCCCTGGAGGCCGGGGTGGATGGCCTCCGCCTCAACCCGGGGAACATCAGAGACAAGAAGAAGGTGAGGGAGGTGGTGGCCGCGGCCAAGGAGCGGCAAGTGCCCATCCGGGTGGGGGTGAACGCCGGCAGCGTGCCTCAGGACCTGGAGCCAGGCCAGCCCCTGGCCCGCCGCCTAGTGGCCTCGGCCCTGGAGCACATCCGCATCCTGGAGGACATGGACTTCGACCTCATCAAGGTGTCCGTCAAGGCCTTCGACGTGGCGGCCACGGTGGAGGCTTACCGCCTCATGGCCCAGGAGCGGCCCTACCCCTTGCACCTGGGCATCACCGAGGCCGGCACCCCCCGGGCGGGCGCGGTGCGCTCGGCAGTGGGGCTGGGCCTCCTCCTCTGGGAGGGCATCGGCGATACCATAAGGGTGTCCCTCACCGGCGACCCCTGCGATGAGGTGGCCGTGGCATACGACATCCTCAAGTCCCTGGACCTCCGCCAGCGCGGCCCCGTCCTCATCTCCTGCCCCACCTGCGGCCGCATCGAGACCGACCTCATCTCCCTGGCCTATGCCGTGGAGGAGCGCATCAGCAAGCTGAACAAGCCCATCAAGGTGGCGGTCATGGGGTGTGTGGTCAACGGCCCCGGCGAGGCCCGGGAGGCGGACGTGGGGCTGGCCTGCGGCAAGGGGAGGGGGGTCCTCTTCCGCCACGGGGAGATGGTGCGCACCGTGGAGGAGGTGGACTACCTGAAGGCCCTCATGGAGGAGGTGGAGAAGGTGTGAGATTCCAGGGCTGGGTGGGGAGGTGGACATGAGGAAAAACTACATGGGAGTGAGGAAGGCTTTCCTTTTGATCGCTGTGGTTCTGGTTTTGTGGCTGGCCGGATGCGCCCCGCCAACCTCTCCTTCCACACCTACGCCTGCCCCCACACCCACGCCAACACCTACTAAGTCTCCCGTCGATAAGGCGCTTGAAGAACTTTTCTGGATTGCTGCAGATGTGGCGGGCATTTCTCGGACTGTGGATTTCAAGGATGCGAGATACATGCTCGAGAATGTACTGTTCGTTGAATACGAGCGAAAACTTAAGCGGGTCGAATCATATGGGGTTGCCCCGTTTTCCGATTGGCCTTATTGTATCAATGCTATCTCCGGAGCGATGTCTATCGCGTCGTTAGGCCTCGCTAGATCTCCGGTGGAGGCCGCGCCTCACGTTAATAACGCAATAGAGACCATAACAATGCTTGACACGGATATTCAGGCAGCCACTGAGTTCGGCAGAGGAACATTATCGCGGCTGGAATCAAAGCGGAGATGTGACGAATTCGAACAAGAAAAGCGTAGAATACTGGGGTGGCCCTCTACACAGCCTACACAGCGCTGATAATAATCGGCGTATCGTGGGTGCAGCGAAGTGAAACCCACCCTACCAACTTTAGCAATCGTAGTATGGAGTATCGGGAATGGATAGGAAAACAAGGCATGAACTTATTCAGCAAAAGCAGGCCGAAGACTCCATAAGGCAAGAGTTTGAGGGAACCTTACCACTCCGAGCCGCCCGCTACTTGCAAGTAAAGCCTCATCCCATTGTACCATATGAGCACTTCTCAGCTGCATCGGCTGAGTGCAGCTTACTCTTTCGGGATGGGCATTTCTACGGCTGTATAGCCCTCACTCAGGCCGTAGCAGAGGCTCTCGTAAAATTCCTTTGTGAGAGAAACTCTTGGAAACCTGTCAAGACCTTTGAAAAGAATGTGGAGAAGCTTCTTGCAAGGAATATCATCTCCGATAAACTGAAAGAATCTCTCCTTAGAATATGGGAAAGGCGGGATGATTACCATCATTTGAATCCTGCTGTAAAGACTGTTCGCCAGGAGTTGGAACAACTGGCACGTGAAAAGGCTCGCCTTCTTGCTGAGGTAGAGAGTGAGTTATTTCGCTTCGTGATTACTGATGGCAAGATAATCCTGGGAGAACCGAAGTATTGGAAGAAAAGCGGCGATCAGGTAATAGTAGACCTTCGGCTTGATCCGTAATCGCACGGATGGTGGCTAACATGGCATAAGCGGCTGACGCCCAAATTGCTTCGCACTTCGCAAAGTAGCCGTAGGGTGGGTAAAGTCCGCCTCCGGTGGAAAACCCACCACTAGGATCCGAGAGCCCCATCTTGACGGCGGTACAATCACCGTCGGTGATATAATAGCCCTGAGGTGAAGGCGATGAGGGCCAAGTCAACTGTAGAAAGCTTTGAAGTGGTGCTTGAACCCGAGGAGGACGGAGGCTATCACGTCTACGCCCCGTCCCTCAAAGGCTGCCACTCCTACGGTTCCACCAGAGAAGAGGCGCTGAAGAACATCGCCGAAGCCATTGAACTGTGGCTGGAAAGCGCCAGAGATTTGGGCATTCCCATACCTGACAGGCATACTGTAGCAATTAAAGTCAAATGAGCAGGCGCCTGTCTGCTCTCAGACCCGGAGAAGTCATCGCTGCCCTGGAGAAGGCCGGCTGGCGCATCCACCGTCAAAGGGGCAGCCATGTGATTCTGCACAAAGTTGGCTCTCACAACATTGTGGTTGTTCCTCTCCATACAGCCGGTTTGCCCAAGGGAACTCTCCACGGAATCCTCGCCGATGCCGGGCTGAGCGGGGAAGAGTTCATCGAGCTGCTCAGAAACTGAGTCGTAGGGTGGGTGAAATCTTCGGCGTGAGCTCAGTCGAACGCTCAGCCGAGCCGTGAAACGAAACCCGCCGCAACCATCTTCCAGAGCCGAGGGTGGCTAATGGGTAGCCCGGAATCATGCGCCACCCGGCCCTTGAGCATGTTAGAACTTTTATTCTATACTCCTCTTGAAAGGAGACTACCATGCCCCGAGGCGGCAAAAGAATCGGCGCCAGCGCTCCCCAGGGCAATTTCAACGCCCTTAAACATGGCCGCCACTCCTCCCAAGCCCGCGCCTACCTCTTCACCCTCCTCCTCCTTTCACCCATCGTCGAAGACCCTCGGAACGGGGCCGCCCTCACCTTCGCCCACCGCATAAAAAAATAAAACAATCAAAAAAAGGAAAAACCCGCCGCAAAGATTAGACCAAAGGTGGGGGCAGCGCAGCGGAACCCACCCTACTAGCTTCGGGAGTGTGCCCGGGGGTTCGAGGGTGAAACCCGCGAAGAGACTCCTGGGCGGGTGGATGGGAGTCAGAGGAATCTTTGCTAAAGGTGCTCGTATCGGCCCCCCTTGCCAGCCTGGTAGCCATAGGCTATTATGCAACAAGTCCAAGCTAGTGTAGGAGACGCCGCCAACTCTACCAGCAATGAATTTAAAAAAAGATCGGGTACGGTTACTCCATACCTCGGATTTACATCTGGTCAACACTTCTCCTGATCGGGAGGATCGGGCATGCCTTGCCCTGAAAGCGGTGGTGGAGCTGTCTATCCAGGCCGAGGTAGACCTAGTCATCATCGCGGGCGACCTTTTCGACCATAATCGGATCGAGGGCAGGACTCTGGAGTTCGTGTCCCGGGAGCTCGGCCGGGTGCCTGTCCCTATGCTCATCCTGCCCGGAAATCATGATTGTCTGGTCCCAGACTCTGTCTACCGGCGGGCATCCTTTCCCCATCTGGCTCCCAATGTCCGGGTCTTCACCGCTTCCCAGGGAGAAACCTTCTCTTTCCCGGAGTTAGACTTGGCGGTCTGGGGGAAGCCCCTCTATGACTATGGGAGCGACCTGCGCCCCATGGCAGGGATACCGCCCCGGGGCAGTGAGCGATGGCAGATTGCGGTTGCCCACGGCTACTATGTGGGCTCCCGGTCGGACCCCACCCACAGCTTTCAAATCCACGATGAGGACATCGCGGAGTCGGGGCGGGACTACGTGGCCTTGGGCCACTGGGGCGACTTCTACTGCGTCTCTGCTGGCCCGGTGAAGACCTACTATTCAGGGCCGAGCACTGTCAGCCTAGTAGATTTCCTCGATGGCCATGGGGTTCAAGTCCGCCCTCACCATTTACCCCTCTGATGGGCCGTTCGTCCCTATTCTGCAGCGGCATGACCTTCGGCGAGATCAGTCGAGCCGCGAAAGAAAACCCATCGCAAAAATTAGACCAAAGGTAGGTTCTGCTGTGCTGACCTCACCCTGATAACTGGGGATACCCCAGGCTTAAGCCTGGGGTATCCCTTTCTCTATCTATCCTATCAGCTATTAACTAGGTTAGCGCCCTCATCTCGAAGGTGACCAGGCCCTTGGGGTCGGGGCAGCTGCGGCGCACTACATCGCCCTCGGCTCCGGGGGCGGCACCGCCGTTGCGAAGCACCTGGATGGTGGGGAAGAGCATACAATAGGCCCCCCCGCACATTCCGCTAGGGGTGAAGCTGTCCAGGACCCAACTCTGGCCCACCTTGAGCTCCAGGGGGCAGCGCTCCCCCTTTATACTGACGATTTTCAGCTCAACCTTATGCCGTGGTGGCGACGACTGTTGCACTACGTCCTCCCTCTACTATCAGGGATTGTTTTTGATAAATCCGGACTAGCGTCCCTTGAACTGGGGCTTCCGCTTCTGCATGAAGGCCTGGGGGGCCTCTTTACCGTCTTCGGTGGTGGAGGTGAGACCCTCCAGAGCAAATCCCAGGTCCATGGCGATGAGATTAGCCAGGCGTATGTGTTGGTTGAGGGCATGCTTGGTGCCCCGGATGGCAAGGGGGGGGCCCCCCGCCAGCCGTTGAGCAAACGCGATGGCCTCGGGCAGGAGCTGGTCATCAGGGAAGCATCGGTTGGCTAGGCCGAGGCGCTCGGCGTCTTTCCCACGGATAGGGTCGCCTGTGAAGAGGTACTCCTTGGCCCGGTTGAGGCCGATGAGGAGGGGCCAGGTAATCACCCCTCCATCGCCGGCGACCCAGCCCAGGTTGCTGACATGCGAATCCAGGATGCGGCCACTCTCACCGATGAAAATGATGTCGCAGACGAGGGCGTAGCTTGCTGCCAGCCCCGCGGCAGGGCCATTGACGGCGGCGATCACGGGATAGCGGGCATCAATGATCTGGTGGATCCCGTGCCTAACATGCATATGGGCGATCCAGGGCGGCCGCGTGGAGGGGTCCTGGGTGTACACGTCGTCGCGGAAGTCGCCGCCGGAGGAGAAGCCCCGGCCAGCGCCGGTGAGCACCACTGCGAGGACCTCCTCGTCATTTTCCAGGTCACCCCAGATGGTGTCCATCTCTCGCAACCCGACCCGGTTCATGGCGTTGAGTGACTCGGGCCGGTTCATGGTTACGATGGCTACCTTCCCCTGTTTTTCAATTTTTAGGAACTGGTACTTACTGTAGTCGCTCATAGTGCCCTCTTTCTCCTCTCAATTTTTAGGGTCTGGCAGGGTTTGGTATTGGTTGAAGTCGTCAATAGACCCCCTTTCTCTCTCTAATGCGCTACAAATATAGTTCTCGATACCCTATTTGTCAAGCCATTGAGATCGGCGGTAGTGTATCATTTTGCCCTGTCCAACAAGCCGACAATCTCGCTGCCCGTCCAAATGTGGTCAGTTAGGCCAGCCGCCATCGCCGGAGTCCGGTCGTAAGGATTGCGCAAACTCTTGTGAGGACGAGCAAAGTTATACCATATGAAGTGAAGTGCAATGTCATAGATGTGGTTCTGTAACTTCTTGGAAAAGGCATTGGTCAACCTAGTGAAGCGCCTCATACTCATTCGCATCGTCAGGTTTTGGCGTTCTACGTAGCTGGTAGAGATATACGCCTTGTCAGGGTTGCCCTGGATAGCGTGCTTCTCAGAGGCTAAGCACTTGGGCGGGCTGTAGCGGGCTTCTCCCGCAGGCTCAGCCCCATAAATTTTGACTAGCATAGCGTAATCTATATTGGTCCCGAAAGCCCCTTCAACGGCTTCCAAATACATCTTGTGGCCGTCTGTGGTTAGCTGAACTCGGCTAGCTAGGCGCTGTCTGAGGTCGTCAATGAACTCGAAGGCATGGCCAGCATCCCTTAGGCCTACCAGCCAACAAGGGACTAGCTTCGTTTCAGCGTCTAGTGCCACGAATGTCCAAACGTCTCCGACACCAAACCGCCCTTTCATGTTCTGGGGAACGTTCTTCTCTTTGGCATACACGAAAGACCAGATTTCATCGCATTGAACTCGGCGAAGCTTTAGGTCATGCATGACTTCATCCTGATAGGCAAGACAAGCGGGGCCAAGGTCTGTAAGAAGCTTGACCACAGTGTTGATGGCAACCCCGGTCATGCGGGCAGTGCTCCGAATGGAATTGCCTTCACAGAGAGCTTTGACTACTTGGGCTTGACGTTCTGAGTTCAGCTTGTTCATGTCAATTTCCTCTTTTCAAACTGACTGTATTATAGCCTAGCGGTAAGCATATGTCAATAGGGTTAGCGAGCATTTTGGGGGCTTTTTTGAAGACAACAAGAAGCCGTCCTACGATGCTTGACCGTAGGGCGGCCTTGTGAGATAGTGTAGTTACTGAGGTTAGTTAAATATCCTCTTGCCGGAGAGTCATGCGCAAAGTTGCTGGCACAGCTTTGGCAATCCCCTCGCCGATAGTATAACTCTATCTGTGAGGGAGGTCAAGATGGCTATGGCTACTCGAACCGAAGAACCTTTGGCAGGGTTTCCGGGTATCTACGAAATCTCCGAGGCCGCTCGGTATCTCCGTGCGGATATTCGTATACCAGAAGTGCACTACAGAGTGCAATCTACCCATCTGATTCGGTGGATTCGCAGTGGTCTCGCCCATCCAGCACTTGCAGTTGTTCCTGGGAGAGAATTGCTTATCACCTTTGAAGACCTTATTTCAATGCGGGTGATAGCATTCTTGCGTGCTCAGGGTTATAGCTTTAAGAAGATACGCCAAGCCGAGTTAATGCTTCGGAATCTCACTAGACACCCAAGACCATTTGCGACATCGCATATTTGGGCAGAAGAGGAAGGGGCCTTGGATATATTTGCTGAGATAGGTGCATTGCTCCTAACTGCAAGCCGTAGTGGTCAGGTAGCGTTCAAAGAACTGGTGAAACAGAATCTAATAGATGTTCACGGTTTGACCTTCGACCAACTAAAGGTGGCTGATTCTTGGACGCCCAGACAAGGCATCAAGTTACATCCTCGCATTCAGTTTGGCCGGTCATGCATTTCTGGCACTAGGATACCAACTCAAGACATAGCAGGTATGGTGGCAGCAGGGGATAAGATTCAATTCCTTGCCATGTCGTATGGTATCTCCGAACAACAAATCATGAATGCAGTCAATTGGGAAAAGGAACTTGCTGCTACCCGACCAACGAATTGAACCCTATTTTATTCTAGACAATGGTCTGAATCCAGACATTGCTAGGGTTATGTCAAAGCTGGGATACAGAATTAAATGCATACAAGATGAGTTCAACATTGGTCCCCAAGATAGTCTAGAGGACCCGCCTATTATAGAACATATCGCCCGTTGGTATGGTGCTAGAGGAGTCTGGATAACGAAAGACACATCAGCAAAGCGTGCACATATCGAACTTATCAAAAGGCGTCGTATCTCAGTCATTTGGATTCAACAACAGATTTTATCGACGCTTCAGCAACATCACATTATCACCCATGGCATTTTCAGGGTAGCGCAAGACTTACTTGAGTCTGACAGCCCAATCCATTACCTTGTGAAGTTTCATGGGCTGCCCAATCGAGAACGTGTCTCCTATAAGGTGGAGTGGAAAGGGAGATAACTTTAGAATGTCGGTCTTTGGTCTATGGCCGCTTTTGCCATCGTATCTGCGCCGCTTTCCTGCCGGTCTCCCGCCGTTGCTCAGGCGTGAGCTTGGCAGCCCTAGCCTTCCCGCCTCTCTGTCCTAGAGCAACTGCGTTAGGGTTCTTACCCTCTGGTGCTTGCTTCGGCGTAGCCTGGGGTTCTACGGCCTCTTTGGTAGCCTCTTGCACCACTCGAAAGGCCGTGACGTTGCGGTCGTAGTCCCGCTTCATTTTGCGCGGCTTGTTTACCATCAGTAAAGAGTGTTCCTCCACCGGGGAGGCGTGCCTACCGGCATTGACGTAAGATATTGCACTTGGCCACACTTTTTACATTTGCGGGTCGGTGTACCGCCTGGCGCAACCGGTTTGTCGGCCTTCCACTCGTGTTTGCATGCCATCCTTTACTCCCTCCTTTGTTCCTCACCATCACGGTAGCCTACCGCTAAGCATCTGTCAACCGCCGCTTGACCCAAACTGATACACTACCAGATCGGCATGCTGGTAGGTCAAATGACTGGTAGGATAGTTGCCTTCTGGTCTGAGCGATATACAGCCTTCTATTTGGCCGAATTTGCTCACTTGACTGGGAAGAGCGCCGGGGATTGAGCTACGGGATATGCTCTGCAGGAACGTTGCCTATATGGCCTTCATTCTCCAGCCGGGTGTACTCCTCATCGGAGTAGCCCAGGAGTTCCTTATACACATACTCGTTGTGCTGCCCCAGGAGAGGCGCCGGGTGGCGGATGCGCAATTCCAACTCCGACATCTTCCACGGGATGGCCACGGCCTCATAAGTCCCCACCTCAGGATGGGTAATCTCCTGGAAATGCCCTCGCGCCCGATTATGAGGGTCATTCAGAACATCGCGCCCGTCCGTGATAGGGCCAGCGGGCACGCCTTCCTTTTGCAAGAGTTCCATTACTTCCCGCGGGCTCCGACCTCGTGTCCACTCGGCAAGATGCTTGTCTATCGCATCCTGCTCCCGGTACCGCTCTACCATCGTGGCCAACTCTGGTGCTTTAGCCCAGTCTGGGTCGCCCAGCGCCCGGCGAAGGCCAGACCATTCCTCATCGTTGTGAACGGTGATGGCCACCCAGCGGTCATCTCCAGCGCAAGGGTAGGCACCACAGGGTGCTGCTGAGGGATGCCGGTTCCCCAGGGTAGTCTGGACTCTCTGGTTCAGGATGAAGTCCATGTAAGCCTGGCTCAGCATAGGTATGAAGTTCTCCGCCTGGGCCAGCTCAATGAGCTGGCCCTTCCCCGTCTGCCGACGGTAACGCAAAGCCATAAGCACGGCGATGGCAACTCCTACTCCTGCCACGCCATCGGCCATAATCCCCAAAGGAGTGAAAGTGGGATCCAAACCGGGGTATCCCCTGAGACTGGTGTGGCCACAGAAGGCTTCTACGTTCTGGGCCATACTTGAGAAGTTCCGGTAAGGGCCAGTCAGACCGTAGCTGGACATGCGCAACATAATGAGGGCCGGGTTCACCTCTTTCAACTGTGGGTAATCGATGCCCAGCCTCTCCACTGTGTCTGGGCTATTGCTCTCGATAAAGATATCGCTCACCTTGATGAGCTGCTTGAAGATGTGCACCCCCTCTGGCCGTTTCAAGTCTACCGTCATGCTCAGCTTGTTTCTGCAGTAGCTGTGGAACCCGGTGGTGCGCTCCCAAGGCCTTTCCCCAGGGTCTCTCTGGAAATAACCGGCCTGCTCCCCTTTAGAGGGCCGCGCCATCTGGCCCCGGACGCCGAATTGCCAGTACTGGGTGGACTCTACCTTGATGACCTCAGCCCCCAAGTCGGCCAGGATGTAGTTAGCCGAGTTCCCTGCTTGGAGCTGGCACAAGTCCAGCACCCTTACGCCTTCCAAAGGGTAGCGGATCATCTCCCCCTCCTCTTTAGACAGCTCCGGCCTCTCTCATCCTCACCAGGTCCTCCCTGGAATACCCTAGCTGGCTCAGCACCTCCTCATTGTGCTCCCCCAGCAGAGGCGCCGGCCTCCGAAGCTGCCATGGCGTCTCAGACATGATAAAAGGTCGCCCAGGGATGGTGATCTTCCCCATAACCGGATGCTTCACCTCAGCCCAGAAGTTCCTCCCCCTCAGGTGCGGGTCTTGAACCACCTCATCGGCAGTGTTGCAAGGGCCGCATAACACTCCAGCGGCCATGCCTGCTGCCCAGGATTCCTTTTTGGTCCGCTCCATCATCCACGGAGAGAGTATGTCCTGTATTTCCTTAGCGTGTTGCCTTCTCGCCTCGGGAGTGGCATAGCGGGGGTCGGTTATCATGTCGGGGCGGCCTATCATTTGACACACGTTCCGCCACTTGCCGAGGCCGGTCCAGCACATGTAACCATCGACACAGGGATAGTTGCCCGTGGGTGGCCAGGTAAGGCTGTGCTCATTCTTCACTCTGCGCCCCGCATCTCCAGTGAACTGATACGTTATTGAGGCACGGGCCCTGCCATCCTGGAGGGTCTCTATCAGTTGCATCAGAGATAAGTCAAGGTATTGCCCTATGCCCTGCCATTGCGTAACCAAGACGGCGGCCAAGATGCCAACCAGGGCTAGATACCCTCCTCCATATTGGATAGCCGCGTCTGCAAATTTCAAGGGCTCCCTGTCCGGCTGGCCCGAGCTATACATCTCTCCGGTTATCCCCGAGAGCACTACATCAGAGGCCTTGTAGTCTCTATACGGCCCCGTCTGGCCGAAGTTGGAGATAGAGGCCATAATCACTCTGGGGTTTATCTGTCTCACGACTTCGTAGTTCAAGCCGAAAGAGGCCATAACACCGGGACGGAAGCTCTCTATTATTACATCGGCATCCTTGGCTAGCTCTAAGAATATCTTCCGTCCGGTGCTGCTCTTCAGGTTTAGGGTGATAGAGCGCTTGTTGGTGTTGAGGTGCAGAAAAAGGCCGCTCTTCTCGGGATGTGGTATGTCATCAGGGAAAGGGCCCATGCGTCGAGTTGAGTCCCCTTCTCCTGGCTTCTCAATCTTGATGACGTCAGCCCCGTAGTCAGCAAGTAGCTTGGTGCAATAGGGGCCAGCGATGTGCTGAGTGAGGTCCAGAACCTTCAGTTCGGAGAGGGCTTGTTCCACAACACCTCCTGAAATGGCCAGTAGAATTGTCCTTACCGAACGTTTTGCGTTTTTCTAAAGGTTATTTTCAGAGCTCTTCGAACAACGCGTAGGAAGCACTGGAGGCAACAGGTATCATATCAGAAGAACAGGGGAGGCATTCTCCATCTCCCGAATCGCTCCGTTTTGTATATTTTTGTATATAGGGCTCTCTATCGCCCCGGGAAGTGGGGCTCCCGCCTCTCCAGGAAGGAACCGAACCCTTCCTTGCGCTCCTCCGGGCTGCCCTGGGACTGGCAGTAGCTCTCGAATTCGTGCTGCATCTCCAGGGATTGCATTGACAGAGCGGCTCGGTGCACCTCTCGCTTGATCAGGGATTGGGCGATGGGCGGTCCCTTGGCTATTTTACCCGCCATCTCTTTGGTTGCCTCCATGAGCTTCTCATGGGGCACTACTTTGTTCACTAGCCCGATGCGCAGGGCCTCCTGGGCATCGATTATATCCCCAGTTAGCATGAGGGCCATGGCTTTGGACTCTCCCAGGACGCGGATCAGGAACCAGCTGCTGCCATCTCCGTTGACCAGCCCTCGGGAGACGTAGCTGGAGACAAACCGAGCCTTATCCGAGGCGATGCGAAAGTCGCATTTCACAGCCAGGCATAAGCCACCCCCCGCTGCAATCCCGTTGACGGCGGCAAAGGTGGGCTTCGGGAAATTAAAAAGAAGTATGCTGTTTAGCAACTGACCCGACGGTCGTCCTTCGGAGCTGGGCGGAGGCCCTCTTCTCCCCTCAACAGTCCCGGAAGCAGCCATGGCCCTAACATCAGCCCCAGAACTGAAGGCTCGGTCCCCAGCCCCGGTGAGGATAACGGCCCCCACCTTGGCGTCCCGAGCGGCGTCCTCAAAAGCATCGTTCATCTCAGAGAACATCTCGTTAGTCCAGGCATTCATCATCTGAGGGCGGTTTAAGGTGATGATGGCCAAGTTTCCTTCCTTCTCGTATACTAGCTCTTTGTCAGCCATTGGGTAACTCTCCTTTTCTTTTACTGCCCTATGAGAGGCCGGTTCTTCTTGCTGGCCCTCTTTACTCTAGGGATCCACCCCTACTGAAAAGTTCCAGTCAGCCGGAGAACGCAAAGTGTTCATAGGCTGCCTTAATTCGGGGGCATGGGCACGAGGTCGACCGCGGGCGATGGGAACTGTCCCCAGTAAGCCGTTATGCCATCCTTTACGTCCTTCAGCCAGGCATCTCTAGACATCCCCTCTTTCATCATCTTGAAATTAGTTTTTCGGGCGTACATGTAGCTCTCGAATTGGAGCTCATCGATACCTACCACCCAGTAGGTGGGCCCCGGGTTCTTTGGGTAGTATATCTTCTCTATGGGGCTGGGGACATCTCGGCGCGCAGCATTGTCCAGTCCCCCTTCATTCACATACTTGGACAGGCCCGCCTGGGAGGTAATCCAGTTCATATAGACCAGGGCGGCATTGGGATGAGGCGCGTTCTTCAACACCCCGCCTATCGCATAACCAGCTTGGCCGTAGGGCAACGGGGGGTCGAAGAGGCCATCCGCTAGCCAGGTCACCTTGTCGAGCTTTATATCTTGCACATTAGCAACTGGTGAGCCCTCCGAAATATGCCAGTTCAGACCACATTCTCCCGTATATATGGGATTGGGGGTCCCTAGGAGCTGGTACTGGATGTAGCCGGAATCCTTGTGCGTCAGGTCATAAAAGAAGTTGAGGAACCAGTCCGGGTATCCCAAAGCTCGCCCGTCTTGCCAGATGGTGGGGTCGCTCTGGCCGCTGGTGGTCGCAGGGTCGAGCATACATATCTTGGTCTGCTTCCACCAGGGGTCTAACAGGTCCAGGAGCTTGAGCGTGCTGGGGTGTCTCTCCGGGGGCACCACCTTGGTACTGTAGATGTAGTTGGGAGTGGGCCCTGGCCAGGTAGCCGGAGCGCCTACCAGCAGTGAGGAATAGAGGGGGTTGTAAATCCAGATGTCAGGGTTATTGGCCTCTTTGAGGGATGGCAGGTTGTCAATTGGCGAGAGAAGTCCTAATTTCTGTGTGGCTCCCATGACGGGAGGAAACCCGATGAAGGCATCGGCGACTTTGAGGCCGGCCCGGGTCTCGGTCTGGATGCGCTCTAACATGACGGCGGAGGATAGATTGAGCATCTCCATATCGATGCCGTAGGTTTCCTTCATGCCATCCCTGACCGCCTTTTCCTTCCAGGAGATGAAACTGGGGACGGCATAGAGCATCAGCTTGCCCTCACTCTTGGCCGCATCCACGATCTTGGCCCACTCAGCGTCAGTGTAGGTGGAGGAGGGGGTAGTGCCGGGCAAGGGTGGCTTTGGCGTGGGTGTGGGCGTAGGAGGTAGTGGAGTGGGGGTAGCGGTGGCGGGAGGTGGCGTCACCCCAGGGGGGAGAGGGGTGGGGGTGGGCGGAATACGTGTGGGCGTCGGAGGAACAGGGGTCGGGGTGGGTGGCCTCGGCGTCGGCGTGGGAGGCCTGGGGGTGGGCGTGGGCGTGGCCTCGGCGGAGCAGGCCGCCAGGGCCGCCAGCAGGCCGATAAGCGCCAGAAGCCCTAGCACCTTGAGCCA
>JACQUD010000054.1 GCA_016210485.1 Chloroflexota bacterium
GGGGGAAGGGAAGGTGTAGTAGACCTGGCCATCCAACTCCACCAGACTGCGCCCCAGGGCCTGGATTAGCCCTGCGCGAATGGCCTGGGCTACCTTGCCTGCGATCTGCTGCCCAACGATGGCCAGCACCAGGCTCTCAAACACCGATGGCGTGCGCGAAGGGTGGAGGCCTTCCAGCGTCCCAGCTATAGACCTGAGGACCGGGTCATCCTGGCACATCCTGTAGAACGGCATCAGGTCCAGGTCGGTGCCCAGGATCCAGGAGGCCTGCTGCCGGGTGAACTCCACGTCCTGAGGCGTCAAGCTCTCTGAGGCCACCTCGCCCGCCAGGAGCAAGTCGGTGTTGTGGGAGCTACGTGAGCGCACGGAGAGCAAGAGAAGCTTGCCGTCCCGCTCCAGCAGACGGGAGTAGCAGGCGTACTGGTAAACGTCGGCCCCCGATACCGCCTGAAAGCGAGTGTGGTAAGCCACTGTCTGGGCAAAGCTGAAAGGCTGTACAGGCCGGAGGGTGAACCCCTCTCGCTCTAGAAACTGCGTCACGCCGTTAGTTTCTCACAAGGAGGCCAGGCTGACAATGGCGGCAGTAGTTTGTGATCCGCTGGTTGGCGGTGATGCTGCTGATCTTGTTGCCGCATCGAGGGCAGGGCTGTCCCCCCTTGCCGTGAACCTGCAAGAAGTCTCGTATCTTGACGTGGATCTCCTCTCCCATCCGGCTGCGCAGCACACCGATGGCGTTTTCCAGGACCCTGGGTATCCCCTGGTAGAGGCGGGCCAGCTCCTCCTCACTAAGGGAAGCCCTCTTGCGGAAGGGGTAAATCCCCGCATCGAAGAGGACCTCATCGGAGTAGGCGTTGCCAATGCCGGCCAGAAAGGCCCCTCGGGTTAGGATGCCCTTGATCTCTCCCTGGAACCGGCGAAGACGCTCCTTGAACTGGTCAAAGGTTAGGTCGTTAGATAGGACATCGGGCCCTTGCTCAGACAGACGGGGCACCTCCTTAAGCTGGTGCTGGCTTACGTAGTAGACCATCCCCATCTGCTTATCGTCCAAATACCGCAGGTCGCGTCCGTTGTCCAGAGAGAACCTAAGGCAGGCCTTTTTTAAGACGCGTTCCGTTGCGGGACAGTACTGCAGGGCTCCGGTGAGCATGGGGTTGATGGCCATAAGGTAGCCATCGCTCAACTCAATCAGAAGGAACTTGCCCAGCCGCCGGAAGCCCTCCAGTCTTCGCCCCACCACATCGCTTGCGAAATCGCCCTCCGCCAGGGAGCGCAGCACGGTGGGCTTCAGCACCTGGGCAGCCTGTATGGCTTGACCCACGACACGCTGGCTAAGGAAATCCTTGATGACTCTAGGTCCGGGGCTTCAGGCAAATAAGACCGCCTAGGTTCACTCCAAATAGTCGCGGAGTTTGCGGCTACGAGTGGGGTGGCGGAGCTTACGCAGCGCCTTGGCCTCTATCTGGCGGATGCGCTCCCGAGTGACCCCGAACTCGCGGCCCACCTCTTCCAGGGTGCGGCTGCGCCCATCCTCCAGGCCAAATCGGAGCTCCAGGACCCGCTTCTCCCGGTCGTTGAGGGTGTCCAGGACATCGGCCACCTGCTCCCTCAATAGCTGGTAGCTGGCGGCTTCGGCGGGGGCCATAGCCGCCCGGTCCTCGATGAAGTCCCCCAGGTGGCTGTCCTCCTCTTCGCCTATGGGCGTCTCCAGAGAGATGGGCTCCTGGGATATCTTCAAGATCTCGCGTACCTTCTCAGGAGTGGTCTCCATGTCCTTGCCGATCTCTTCGCTGGTGGGATCCCGGCCGTACTCCTGGACCAGGCGACGGCTGACCCGCATGAGACGGTTGATGGTCTCTACCATGTGCACGGGAATGCGTATGGTGCGGGCCTGATCGGCGATAGCTCGGGTGATGGCCTGGCGAATCCACCAGGTGGCATATGTGCTGAACTTGAATCCTTTGCGGAAATCAAACTTCTCCACCGCTCTGATGAGTCCGATATTACCTTCCTGGATCAGATCCAAGAGGGACATCCCTCGACCTATGTACTTCTTAGCTACGCTCACCACCAGGCGCAGATTGGCCTCCGCCAGATGGCGGTGGGCCTGCACTCCTTCTTTTACTACTCCATCAAAGTAGACTTGAAGCTGGTCTTCGCACTGCTTCAAGCGGTGCAAGACCCCTGGCTGAGACAAGCGGTTCTCCACCTGCTCCAGGTTGGAGTCTTCCCGTAGAACTCTAACCACCGTATTAGATAAAAGGCTGCTATACAAAGAGATACTCACAATGGCCGATACCACCTGGGCGGGTTCTATATTCAGAGCGGTGGAGAGATGTGTCACCAGTTCCGGGTCTATTTCGCCATCGATAAGGGAATGGAAGTCAGTATGGGAAGCGATCTGTGAAAGGGTGGGAGACCCTGAAATCCCCGCCTTTTCAGCCAGCATCTGTACAGTTTTTCTTTGGCCCACCAGCCTCTTAAGAATCGCTTCTGCAAGCTGAGAACTGTTGGGGCCAATGCCTATGATCTCGGAAAGCTCCTTCCTCAAGTTGCCTACATATTTGCCGTGCTCAATTCTCCTGGCTAGTACGCGTTCGTCCTTGGCCGTTAGTAAAGAGACTCGGCCTATCTCCCTAAGGTACATCCGCACCGGGTCATCTATTACCTCCGCTCCCTCCAGCTCCGCCTCCAACTCCTGCTCCTCCTCCACCTCCTCGGGGATACCCTCGGTCAGGGCCTCCTCTACAGCCTTTTCATCCGTCCATTCCTCCTCAACCTCCTCATCAACGGGTTGGGATATGTGGATGGCCTCCTGAGGGTCGACCACCTCTTTAGAGTCACGAAGGAGACTCAGGATATCACCATGAATCTCGGCCTCTTCCTCGAACCCCTCTTCTCCTTTTCCTTTATCGTTCATCTCCCTCACCTTGCTTCGACGCTAACCGTGAGCCGAAAATCTGAGTGAGCTTCCTATTTGCCTGGATTAGCTGTTCTCTGGTGGATTCATCTGCCTCCAGGACTTCAGCGGTCAAGGCCTGCTCTATGTCCCTGAGGCGCCGCTCCTCAAGCCTGTGGATGCAATCCAGAAAAGCCTGTTCCATCTCCTTCCCTGTGGCGGGAGGGAGCTCTCTGTTCCGAAGGCGTTGTGCGTGTTCTACTAGGTTACGGTCCAGGTTCCCCTCAAGCTCTTCTATGGTAGAACACTTAATCCACGAAGTAAATATCTCCCTATTTTCTCCCCGCAGGAAGTGCTCTGGTGAGATGGCTTCTGTCTCAATCTTCTTCTGGGGGAACCTGAGCAATAGGCTGAGGAAATGCTCTTCCAGAGGGTCGCCCTGAGCGGAGGCGAGAGCAGAGGCGCTGACCTCAGCTTTCCTCGGCGTCCCCCTGGGCTCTTTGCCAGCCCGGGGTCTCCCTATGCCGGCCTTGAGGGTAGCTTCATCTACGCCTAGCAGGCCAGCCAGCTTGTGAAACGCCTCATCCTGCAGGTAGGGATTATCCATAGCGGCAATTAAGGGGAACACCACCTCTACGCACTGAGCCTTACCAGCGGGGGTGTTCAAGTCCAGGCGAGCGGCCAGGGCTTGCATCACATAGTCCACCAGGGACACCGCTTGCTTGATGAGCACGGGCCACTCCTCAGGGCTGTGATGTAGAAACTCGTCCGGGTCCTGCCCCGCTGGAAGACGAGCTATCCTCAGGGAGGCCTGACCCCTAGCATCGAACATAGATACACCCCTAGGCTTAGTTACCACGTTACGCTGGAAGACGTTCCACGCCGACTCCAGGCTTCGTAGGGTCGCTTCCTGCCCAGCGACGTCGGGGTCCAAGGCCAGCACAAAGCTTTGCCCCAGTCCTTTTAGAAGCGAAACCTGACCCTGAGTAAGGGCAGTGCCCATGGACGCCACTACGTTTTGATATCCGTATTGGTGGGCCGCTATGGCATCCATGTAGCCTTCCACTATGACA
>JACQUD010000051.1 GCA_016210485.1 Chloroflexota bacterium
AACCGAGGGAGGAAGCCGGCTCACGCCCTGGGAGAGGAGACCAGGATACTGGTGCGGGAGCTGGCCTATTATGGCCACGCTATCGTCCCACACAAAGGGGGGCCGACCACACGCCATCTCGTACATCATGGCCCCCAGGGTGTAGCTGAATCCGCTCGCTTGCCATAGCACCCCCTTGACATCGTACCCCTAAGATAACGAAGGATAGGAATGCCTGTGGCCGAATAATACCAGGTTACTTGGAGAACTTGTAGCCGGCACCCCGTTCGGTAAGGATCAGGGTGGGGTCTGAGGGGTCATCGCCTAGCTTCTGGCGCAGGTGCTGGATGTGTACCTTCAGGTAGTTGGTCTCGTCTACGTACTCTCTGCCCCAAACCCTTCCCAGAAGGGTCCGATGGGTCATGACCCGGCCGGCGTTCTTGACCAGGTGGTACAGTAGCTGATACTCGGTGGGGGTGAGCTTTACCTGTTGGTTCTCCACCATGACCTCTCGGCGGGAGAAGTCTATGTACAGTTTTCCTGTCCGGAAGGGAGCCTCTTCGGCGCTGACTGGCTCCATCTGGGCCCGGCGGAGCACCGCCTGCACCCGCGCCAGCAACTCAATGTGTTTGAAGGGCTTGGTGACGTAATCATCGGCGCCCAACTGAAGGCCCTTGACTATGTCCGCCTCCTTGTCTCGCACCGTCAGCATCACAATGGGAGCATCGGAGAAGCGGCGGATCTCACGGCATACCTCGAAGCCGTCCATGTCCGGCAGTCCGATGTCCAGGATGATGATATCCGGGCTCTCTATCTCCACCATGTCTATGCCTGAGGTACCGTCGTTGGCGGAGACGGTCACCGCCTCGGGCCACCTCATCTCAAAGGTGAGGGAAACAACCTCCACTACGTCTGGGTCGTCGTCAATTACCAGTATTTTCATACTAATCTCCCAAGGGCAATGTGAAATAGAAAGTAGTGCCCCGTCCTACTTCACTCTCAAGCCAAACTCTACCGCCGTGGAGCTCTGCCAGGTACTTAGCGATGGACAGGCCAAGGCCGCTGCTTTGGTTTGCGCCCTTGCCGTCTGCGGCGGAGTTGCGGTAGTAGGCGTTGAATATCCTGTCCTGGTCTATCACCGGGATCCCAGGTCCATTGTCTGTAACGCTGATCAGGATGTAGGTGTCTTCTACCTGGAGCTTGACCGATATGTTGGTATCTACGGGGGTATGTTTGTTGGCATTACCAAGCAGGTTTATCAGGACTCGCTCTGCGCGACGGCGGTCTATAAGGACATCGGGAGCGGGTTCTGGGATGATTACCTCCAGATGCTGTCTCTTTGCCCGGATGGCCGGGCCTACAAGGCCCACGACCTCTTCTACAAACTCCTTGGAGTTGCAGGGTTTCATGTCCAACTCCAGGGAGGCATCCTGCATTCTTGCGTAGTCCAGGGACTCTTCGATGAGCCTTTCTAGCCTGGAGACGCCGGAGTTTATGCTACGCAGGAGCCTTGCTTTGGGACTGTTGGGTGGCAGGTCTTCGCTGGCCTCAAGCATCTCCGCTCCGGCCTTGATGGCGGTGATGGGGGTCTTGAGCTCGTGGGATACGGTTAGGAGAAGGGTCTGTTTCAGCTGCTCCAGGTTCTCCAAGCGGGCCAGACGCTCGGTTTCCTGGGCGTACATGCGAGCGTTTTCTATTGCCATGGCCGTCTGATTCAGGGCCGTCCACAGGAGTCCCACGTCTTCAGCGGCGTAATCCTCTTCGGATATCCTGGGTCCCAGGACCAGGATGCCCGTGAATACGCCCTTGGTCTTCATGGGGAAGAAGACCTCCCCATGGAGATGCCTCAGGGTCTCCATATCCGCCGCGGGCATGGCCCGTAGCTGCGGCACCGTGTCCAACTCCGTGCTGGTGAGGGCCTCATCGCTGCGCCCCACCCACCGGACAAAGGGACTGTCTACTCTCAGGGATATGTCGTGGCCATTTTCCAGGCCGGTGGCCGCGGTGATGGTGAAGTCTCCAGAAGGAAGGGCTGGCAACAGGAGGGCAGCACTGTTGGCCCTCATGGCTCTGCTGGCCAGGTCTGTGAGGGATGTGGCTATCTGTTGCAGGTTGGTGATGTCCTTGGTCCCGAGGCTAAACTGCTGCAGGGCCTTTAGATGGTCATACCTCTCGCGGTAGAACCAGCGGTCCACCATGGTCTGAAACCGTCCCAGCAAGGGCTGGAGGACGATGGCAACCAGGATGGCGGCCGCGATGCTGGCCAAGAGCCGAGCAGAATCGGTGGCCCCCTTGAAGACGTAGTTGAATGCCAGGAACACCCCAGCGATAACCACCACTATAAGGGAGCTCAGCAGGGTGTAGGCCAGACCCCTTCTCAGGACTACTCGGAGCTCCAGCAGCCGATGACGCAGGAGGGCAACGGTGGCAAAGGAGGCGAAGAGGACGTTCCCTATCATCCCCCCAGGGTAGGGGATTACCTCTTGGGCTGCCAATATATCGGTGGTGCCCCCTACCAGGGAGCAACCTGCACCGATGAGGATGTACGTAAACCGGTTGCTCTGCTCCCGGGCTCTGGAGGCGGAGTGCCCTCTGACCAGGGCGTAGATCCCTAGAAAGACCGGCAGGTACACGGACATGAGGTACAGGGGGAAGAGTGCTCCGAACAGAGGGGCATTGCCGTAGGCTTTCAGCTCCATCCCCGTTACCACCAGGTTTGTGGGAGCCAGGGCCACAAAGACTACTGTGAAGAGGTAGAAGAAAATGAGGAGACGCCTGTTACCCTGAGCGCGGGTTATGAGGAGGGAGAAGTGATAGAAGAAGACTCCTACAAATGGTATGACGGGGATCACCAGCCTTTCCCACCGAAGGGCCGCATCCAGGCCTCCACTGGAGCGCATACCAAAGATGAGGAAGCCCCACAGGCCCATGGCGAGGAGGAAGAAAGCGAAGATGCGGTTCGTAAAGCTCTTCCAGTCGCTCCGCACCACCAGGGAGATGAGGAATATGAGGAATATGAAGGAGATGAGGGGGAGTAGCTCGTAGAAGAACTGGTTCATGGCCCTTAATGAACTTCCTGACGGGAGTTGCTTGCCTTCAGCAGGTCCTCAACGCTGGAGTCCACGGCGCTCATTCGCAGGGGTCTGCGCTCGGTCAGAGGAAGGCCCTGGTCCCTCTTCGCTTCGTAGTAGCGATCGAAGGTCCCCAGGGAGAGGCAGGTCACTTTTACGGGGTAAATATCCAGCATGGTGTGCAGGTCGTCGTAAAAGGGGTCTTTTAGCCGGAGGCTGTCGTCCAGCACCTTCTCCGCATACTGCTCGTTCACCTCTTCCCTGAACTCGGCGTACAGATGAAGGTAGGGCTTGGCGTCCACGTACTCCTTGCGGACTATCCAGTCCGAGTAGGGTAGGCGTGAGTCGTCCAGGGCCTCCCACAGCGTCTTCTCATCCAGGCGAGTGAAGCCCGCCAGGTCTATGCGGTCGTCACAACGGGCCTCAAAGTCTATCTGGGGTAGGTATATCCCCGCCTCTTCATCCTTCAGGGAAACTACCCGCACCAGGTGGCC
>JACQUD010000056.1 GCA_016210485.1 Chloroflexota bacterium
GGGCTGGAGGGGGTGGGGGTGGGAGTGGAACGCGGGTACATCCGCATCAACGAGAAGATGCAGACCAGCGTTCCCCACATCTACGCCATAGGCGATGTCACTGGGAAGATGCTGCTGGCCCACGTGGCCTCCGCGCAGGGCGTGGCGGCAGCAGAGACCATAGCTGGAGTGGAGACCCGGCCTCTTGACTACCGGAAGATGCCACGAGCCACCTATTGCCAGCCCCAGGTGGCCAGTTTTGGTCTGACGGAAAGGGAGGCCCAGGAGGAGAGCCGCCGGGTCAAGGTGGGCCGCTTCCCCTTCATCGCCAATGGGAAGGCGCTGGCCTTTGGAGAGACGGAAGGCTTTGCCAAAGTCGTGGTGGACGCCGATTCGGGGGAGATACTGGGGGCACATCTGGTCGGTTCGGAGGTTACGGAGCTTCTGGGGGAGCTGTCGCTGGCCAATCTTCTGGAGGGCACCAGTAGGGAGGTGGGATGGCTGGTTCATCTCCATCCCAGCCTCTCCGAGGTGGTAAGGGAAGCGGCTCTTGCAGCCGACGGCGAGGCTATTCACATCTAGGCCATGATGATGTATAGTTATTGGCGTTGCCTATCGCACATATAGTGTTTGCCTATGGATACATCAAGGCCAGCGAGGGAAGCGGTTAGAAGGAGGGCATATGCCAAAGGGTAAAAGGGAAGAGAAATCGGAGGCGGACTGGCAGCTTGACCTCTATTATACTATGTCGCTGATCCGCCGCTTCGAAGAGCGGTCTGCCGAGATGTACGCCAAGGGGAAGATTCGAGGCTTCCTTCACCTCTACATCGGTGAGGAGGCGATAGCCGTGGGCGCACTATCGGTGCTGCAACCTCAGGACTACGTAGTCACCCACTATCGGGACCACGGCCACGCCCTGGCCCGAGGCATGGATCCCAAGGCGATCATGGCGGAGCTTTTTGGAAAGGCGACGGGTTGTAGCAAAGGCATGGGGGGATCCATGCACCTTTTCGACGTGTCCAAGGGCTTCATGGGAGGCTACGCCATCGTTGGAGGGCAGCTGCCTATAGCAGCGGGGCTGGCCCTGGCCAGTAAGTACAAGAAGGAAGACCGGGTGGTCATCTGTTTCTTTGGCGATGGAGCCCTGAACCAGGGGGAGTTCCACGAGGCCATGAACCTGGCCTCTTTGTGGAAGCTGCCGGTGCTCTTTTTTCTGGAGAACAACCTCTACGGCATGGGCACCAGTATAGATCGCACCTACGCCGGCCACAGGGAGATTTTCCGGGCTGCGGACCACTACGCTATACCCTGCCGGAAGATCGACGGCATGGACGTTCTGGAGGTGCGGTCTGCCACCAGGGCTGCCCTGGATGGAAGGCGGGCGGGCCACGGGCCTTTTCTCATGGAGGCTCTGACCTATCGGTTCCGTGGGCATTCCATGGCGGATCCCGTGGACTACAGGAAGAAGTCGGAAGAGGAGGAGTGGAAGAAGAAGGATCCCCTCGTTACCTTCAAGGCATACCTTCTGGAAGAGGCCGTAGCGAACCAAGAGGACTTTGTGAGAATGGAGAAGAGGGTGGAGGAAGAGGTGGAAGAGGCCATACGCTACGCCGATGAGAGCCCGCCTCCTCCTCTGGAGGCCCTTTACGAAAACGTTTACGCTGATTAGGGGGTGGAAGCATGGCCAGCATAAGCTTTAGGGAGGCCGTATCCAGAGGCCTCAAAGAGGCCCTGGACGAGGATGACCGCGTTTTCATAATGGGGGAGGATATAGGAGCTTACGGTGGCTCCTATGCGGTTACCAAGGGGTTTCTAGCCCGCTACGGCGAAGAGCGTGTCCGGGACACGCCCATCGCGGAGTCGGTGGTAGTGGGCGCTGGCGTAGGCGCAGCCCTGGGAGGGCTGAGGCCCATCGTGGAGATTATGACCATCAACTTCAGCCTCCTGGCCATGGATCAGATCATCAACCACGCCGCCAAGCTGAGGTACATGTCTGGGGGGCAGCTTAAGGTGCCCCTTATTATACGCACGGTGACTGGTGGTGGGGCTGGCCTGGGCGCTACCCATTCTCAGTGCTTTGAATACATGTACGCCTCCATCCCCGGCTTGAAGGTGGTGGTGCCCTGCACGCCTTACGATGCTCTGGGCCTCTTCCGCACCGCTATAAAGGATGATAACTCCATCCTCTTTGCCGAGCACGCCCTTCTATACGGCACCAAGGGAGAGGTGCCGGAGGAACGTTACGCTATCCCCTTTGGGGTGGCCGACATAAAGCGTAAGGGCAGGGACATCACCCTTGTTTCTTACGGCCGTATGGTGCACGTGGCGCTGGCAGCGGCTGAAGAGTTGGCGAAGAAAGGAATAGAGGCAGAGGTGGTGGACCTCAGGACCCTTCGTCCCTGGGATGTGGAGACCGTGGTGAAATCGGTAAAGAGGACCGGCAAAGCGGTGGTGGTGGAGGAGACCTGGCGCACCGGCGGGTTTGGAGCCGAGGTGGCCAGCCAGGTTCAAGAGGAGGCGTTTGATCACCTGGACGCCCCCATCAGCCGAGTAGGTGCGGAGGA
>JACQUD010000055.1 GCA_016210485.1 Chloroflexota bacterium
GGTATGTCTTTTATGCTATTTTCATGATATTTTGTCTATAATTTCATGGGAGTTTAGTGAATTGATTCACTATTATTTGGGGGAATCCTTCAATAACTGACAAAGGAGCATACCATGAGCGCTGCGGCAATTTGGGGCATTGTCTTGGGGGCTCTGGTCATCGTTGTCCTGCTGGCCTTCGCCATCCGGATCGTCAAGCAATGGGAGAATGGAGTGGTGCTCAGATTCGGCAGGCTGGTTTCCATCCGCAAGCCCGGGCTAAACCTCATCGTCCCCTTCGTCGAGCGCATGACCAGGGTGGACCGCCGGGTGATAACCACCATCCTGGAGCCTCAGGAGGTCATCACCGCCGATAACGTTACCATCAGTGTGAACGCCGTGCTCTACTTCATGGTGGTGGACCCGGAGAAGGCGATCATCCGGGTGGAGGACTATAAAATGGCCTGCACCCAGATCGCCCTCACCACTTTGCGGAGCGTCCTGGGCCAGTCTCAGCTCGATGAGCTTCTGGCCCACAGGGATCAGATAAATCTCCGGCTGAGCCAAATCATCGATTCGCAGACCGAGGAGCCCTGGGGGGTGAGGGTCACCCTAGTGGAAGTGAAGGATGTGCTGCTGCCCGAGGCCATGCAACGGGCCATGGCCAAGCAGGCGGAATCGGAGCGGGAGAAGAGGGCCAAGATCATCCACGCTGAGGGCGAGTATCAGGCTGCCCAGACCCTGACCAATGCCGCTGAGATCATCTCTAGCCAGCCTGCGGCGCTACAGCTCCGCTATTTGCAGACCCTGGTGGAGATCGCCGGCGAGAAGAGCAACACTATCATCCCACTTCCCCTGGATGTGATGAGCGCAATCTCGGGTGTTCTGAAGCAGGTGGCCACAGACCGCAAGCAGGAATGAAGTTTCAACCCATCGGTGTGAAGATAGGGTGCAGTGAGCAAAGATACAAGGCACCTGGTTAGAGCCGGGGCACTGCTGGTGGTGGGCGTTGTGGTTTTCCTCCTGATCAGGCAGGTCCTCGTTCCTCGGTCCTTCGGGGAATACGGCTACTATCGAGGGGAGAATGTCCAGGAGTGGGCCAGCCTCCCCCTTACCTTCAGCGACACCTCCTCCTGCAATCAATGCCACGCCCCCGTCTATGCCCAGTGGCATAGCTCGCCCCATGTTGCCGTAAGCTGTGAGAACTGCCACGGCCCCGGCATTGCCCATATTGAGACGGGGGCCAAGCTAACAATTCCCGAGGCCAGGGAGCTATGTCTAGTCTGCCATGAAAGGCTATTCTCCCGGCCAGCCAATTTCCCCCAGGTGGAAAGCGTGGCACACGCCGGAGACGTGGAGTGCACCGCCTGCCACAGTCCTCATAGCCCCGCTATCGGTGGAACGCCCCCGGCTAGCCAGACACCTACGGCGGGCCAGACTCCCATCGCGACTGATACCGGGCCAACTTCTGCCTTCCCTCTTATCCCACACCCACTGGAGGGACGAGCCACCTGCAGCCTATGTCACCGGGTCGAAGCCGGGCTGGTGCCTCTGTCCCAGAGCCACGCGGGGCGTACCGATGACATATGTCTCGCCTGTCACCAACAGAGGAAGCCATGAACCTCAGCCGCCGACAGTTCTTGAAGGGTGGGGCGGCTACCCTGGGAGGTGTAGCCCTCCTCTCCAGCCCCATGGCCTACGCTTTGCGGAACTCCACCAAGACCGAAGCTCCGCCTGAGACGAAGCTGGAGCAGTATGATTGGGAGAAACATTACTATGCCTTTGCGGTGGATACCACCAAATGCA
Source organism: Chloroflexota bacterium (assembly GCA_016210485.1). GTDB lineage: Bacteria > Chloroflexota > Dehalococcoidia > JACQUD01 > JACQUD01 > JACQUD01. The sequence continues at coordinate 1,786 of JACQUD010000055.1, forward strand.
TAGGGTGCGGCAAGTGCGTTGTCGCCTGCAAGCTGGAGAACAAGGTCCCGCCAGACCCAGAGCATACTCGCACCTGGGTGGAGCGCTACGTCATCACTGAAGAGCAGGAGATCTTTGTGGACTCGCCTGAGGCCGGTATGGAAGGGTTCGTTCAGCCCCAGATGAATTTGAAATATCAGGGCCTGGCCATATCCGAGAGTTTCTTCGTGCCCAAGCTCTGTAACCAGTGTGAAAAGCCCCCCTGTGTGCAGGTCTGCCCTGTGGCCGCCACCTATGCCACCAAGGATGGAGTCATCCTGGTGGATCAGAAGCGGTGCATCGGCTGCCGCTACTGCATCCAGGCCTGCCCCTATGGTGCCCGCTACCTGGTGCCTGACGGCGATGTCACCCCTAACGGATACAGCCGGGTGGCCGATAAGTGTACCTGGTGCTATCACCGAGTGGTCAAAGGCCATCCCCCGGCCTGCGTGGAGGCCTGCCCCGTGGGGGCCAGGGTCTTCGGCGATATGAGGGACCCGCAGAGCCCTGTTCGGGAAATCCTGCGCCATTCCCGAGTGTATACTCTCAAGCCTTCCCTGGGGACTAAGCCCAAGGTGTTTTACATCGGGCTTCATTTCGGGGTGGTTTAGATGAATCCAGGGTTCGCCTACCCCAACGAGCTGGAGACCCAGTGGACGCTGTTCATCGTCCTCTATCCTTATATAACCGGGTTGGTTGCCGGTGCCTTCATAGTCTCCTCTCTCTACCACGTGTTCGATATAAAGGCTCTCAAGCCCGTGGCCAGGATGTCTCTCATCACGGCGTTGGCCTTCCTCCTGGTAGCACCCCTCACCCTTCTGTTGCACCTGGGGCAGCCGCTGAGGGGCATCTATATCTTCATCACCCCCCAGTTTCGTTCCGCTATGGCTGGCTTCGGCTTTATCTGGATGTTCTACCTAATCCTGGTGCTGGCCGAGACCTGGCTGGTGTTCAGGAGAGACATCGTCGCTTATGTCAAGTCGACTCAGGGCATCAAAAAAGCCTTCTATAGCGCCTTGGCCCTGGGTGTCTATGACCTCTCAGAGAGGTCGCTCTACATCGACAAGAAGCTCATAAAAATCCTGGCTGCGGCGGGCATCCCCTCTGCCGCCCTGTTGCACGGCTATGTTGGCTTCATCTTCGGCGCCATCAAGGCCAACCCCTGGTGGTCCAGCCCCCTCATGCCTTTGATTTTCCTCCTCTCGGCCATAGTCTCAGGGATTGCCCTGCTCATTGTCATATACGTAGTCATAAGCAAAATTCGGAAGCAGCCTGTAGACCATGCTTGCGTGGATACCATGGTGCAGTGGCTAGCGGGCTTCCTGGTGGTAGATTTGGCCTTCGAGGGCCTGGAAGTGATAAGCATGCTTTATGAGTCTGAGGATAGCTGGGAGATCATCTCGCTCCTGATAACCCAGAAGCTGAGGGTCAGTTTCCTCATGGTTCAACTAGGATTCGGTTCCCTCCTGCCCCTCATCGTTCTGCTGGCGGCGCACTCGGTGAGGCTCAGAGCAGGGACCAGAACCGCCATAAGCTTCGGCGGCGCCTTCATGATACTGATGGGCGTGTTAGCCATGCGCTGGAATGTGGTAATAGGGGGACAGCTATTCTCCAAGAGCCTGGCGGGGCTGCTCAGCTATACTCCACCTCTGATGGGGCAAGAAGGAGTCCTGGCAGCGGCCTCTTTCCTGGCCTTGCCCTTGGCCATCTTGGCCGCCCTGTTCTATGTTCTGCCCCCGTGGAAGGAGGTAGTGGAAGGGGAGGCGCAACCTGCCATCGCCGCTCGGCAACGGCGAAGATTCGGTTAAGCCTGGCCTAGTCCGGGCCTCTTCTCTGGAAGAGACCCAGTATAACAACGAGAGGAGGTGAGTAAAATGACTCTGGAGGTGGAAGAGAGGGTGGCAATAACTAGAGGCCAGCATCAGGAACAAATAAGTGTGATAAGTTTAGTCAAGGGTTTGGCAAGAGATGTGCGAAAAATTTTCTTCGCCCTGTCTCTGGGGGCGGTGGGGGTCTGGCTAGTGGTGGGGGTAGTTCTTTTCGCCCTCTTTTTGTTTGCTATCCTGGGGAATTAATCGTAGCACCCGGCTGAGACGCTTCTGCTTACCCCTGGCCCAGGGGCCCGGGCAGCCCTGGGCCAGACGATGCACGCTCCTACGCCTAGCGTTAGCTTCCTTGCCTCTCCCCGGGTCTTCTGTCCAGGCCTCGTTTTATTTGTATTATGTAAAATACGTTTCCCATCCTCGCCAAAGCCAAATGTAGGCCCCCATGAGTTCTGATATAATAGCTGCTAGTTATAACTTGGGGGGAGCATTTGGAAAGAGCGGCCGTGGAGGATGCCAAACCCGCCGCCGGCCGGCGTGTTGCTTTAGGTGGATTGATCGCTGGCCATGCTGTTATCCACTGGTATCAACAAAGCTTCTTTGTCATCCTGCCCGAGATCGCCCGGAGTCTGAGTCTGAGCCCGGTGCAGATAGGGGGTATCACAGGCTTCCGTCAGATAGCTGGAGGCGTGGTGAACCTGCCAGCTGGCCTCCTCTCCGACACTTTCAGGCGATACACCTCCTTCCTCTTGGCCATCAGCATCGCCTGGATCGGATTGGCTTACGTCATAGTGGGATTTGCCCCTAGCTACCCCTTCGTCCTCATAGGGATGGCCCTAGTGGGGATAGGCAGCTCTCTGTGGCATCCTCCCGCCATGGGCACCCTGGCGCGGCTTTGGGCTGACCGGCGCGGCCTGGCCCTCTCTTTGCATGGCACGGGGGCTAGCATCGGGGACACTGCTGCCCCCATCGCTGTAGGGGCTCTCCTGGTGGCTCTGGAGTGGCGGGATGTTCTAAAGCTGGGCTTCCTGCCAGGATTGTTCTTCGCTGCGGCGATAGCCCTGGGCCTCCGGGGGATTTACGCCCAGGGGAAGGAGCGGAAGTCTCCCTCGGGCTCACATCTTAGGGCCCTTCGTGGGCTAGTCGGCAATTTTCGCCTCTTGACCCTGCTCCTAGCTGGCGGGATCCGCGCTATGGGCCAGATGACCATCGTTACCTTTCTCCCCATCTACCTCAGGGAGGACCTGGGATACAGCAGCGCTGGAGTGGGGCTCTACCTGAGCCTACTCACCTTCATGGGCATGGGCTCCCAGCCAGTGCTGGGATGGCTCTCGGACCGAGTGGGGCGCAAGCCGGTGCTGGTGCCCAGCATAACCCTTTTGAGCATCCTCGTGTTCCTTATCATCTGGGCCAAGCCCGGCTACCAACTGACGCTGCTGGTGGCAGCCATGGGGCTCTTCTTCTACGCCCTGGGGTCCATAGTCATGGCCTTCGGCATGGACATCGCTGGGCGCGATGCGGAGAGCACCACCGTGGGGCTAATCTTCGGCAGCAACCTCATATTCGGCGCCGCATCCCCGGTCATCGCCGGGGCTATTGTCGGCGCTACCGAGACCAGGATGGCCTTCGTATACGTGGCGGCGTTACAGCTTCTCGCTGCCTTAGCTTTCGCCCTCCTGCCGGCGCGGCGGCCAGCTACGGTTAAGGCTCCGATGTGAAAGGCCTGATGTATCCTGTAAGATTTCAGGAGATAGGTGCTATCTCCCAGCTATGGACTGGATGTAGTGCACCAGGAGCCAGCGCTCCTCGGAGTTGACGAGCCGGCTATAGGGAGGCATGAAGCCCAGGGCATTGCTCAAAATCCAGTAGAGCTGTCCCTCGGTGAGCGCACGAACTTGAGCGCCGGCCAGATCCACGGGTACAGGGGCACCGGCAGCCTGGAAGTAGGCGACCACAGGTCCATCCCCTCGCCCCTCGTGGCCATGGCACACAGCGCAGTTCACCTGGAAGAGCTGGGCTGCCAGAGCCTGGGCCTCCGCAGTTCAGGCTCAGAGTCCCGGCGTGGATGGTGTGAGGGAAAGCCAAAGGCTGCTCCGGGAGCCGAGCCTAGGCCTTGTCAGCCAGGAATAGGATGATGCCGATGGCAATTCCAAGGGATACCATACCGAAGAGCTCCAGGGCCAGGAGCACCCGTAGATGAGACACCAACCTAGCAGCTCTGGAAGCCAGAAGCATACCTCCCACCAGGACCAGGGCCGCCGCCACTACCAAGACAGTCAGGACAACAATCATGCTTTGGATGCCCAGCCTATCATATCCAGTATCTCTGGTATATTTCTCGGGCGATGGTCAGACCGGTTAACGCCTTGACCAGGAGAAAGATTGCCAGCCCCAAAGCCAGCAGAGAGGCCAGATAAAAAACGGGTCGTAAAACCTGCCAACCCTCACGCTGATATGGCCTGTGGTTACCAGAGAAGGGATGATGGCATGGGCCAGAAGGAAAGAGCCACCGAAGGCCGACATGGCGGCCAGGAAGAACCAGAGGAAATAGACGATCTCCGATAGCTTATCCCAGGTTTGAGCGACCAGGGGCTGAGGGTCCATATCAGGCTTCTACCTCCGCCTCAAAGCTCCTGACTACGCAGAGTCGCCGATATTATAACTTTCTTCACTAGCCACAGCAAGCCTCATCCTTTTTCTATCGGTTTACAAACCGATTACAAAAACTTTCTCAGGCGGGGATGACCAGGAGGCAATGGTTCCTTGGGCACATATCTTGGACTGGGCGCTTCTTGACTTCGCTATCGAGAGGTGGTATCGTTTAGTTGAATCGGAGGTGAGGCGCGATGCCTTTCAGAATCGGACCTCTGGAGTTGATCCTGATCTTGGTCATCGTGCTCTTGATCTTCGGTGCCGGACGACTCCCCGAGATAGGCTCGGCCCTGGGCAAGAGCATTAGGGCCTTCCGCAGCTCAGCCAGCGGCGCCGACGAGGAAAAGAAACCAAAAGAACAGACCCCAGGACAAACTCCACCATCTCAAAACAAACAATAGCCACCTCCTCCCTCACAGGGGAGAGAGATTTTTAAATATCTACGGGGGGGGTTGCTTGTTGTAAAGCATATGGTTCTTGGGCCAGCCTTAGAATGCTGGCCCTTTTCTTTGTAAAAGACAACTTAATCTTTAAGGAGGAGATGGCATGGACTTCGATCTCAGCGAAGAGCAACTCATGGTGCGCCAGATGGCCCGAGACTTTGCCGAAAAGGAGATCATACCTACCGCACGCCAGCTGGACCGGGAGGAGCGCTTTCCCTGGGAGATACTGAAGAAGATGGCCCCTCTGGGCTTCCTGGGAGCGGGCACGTCCCCAAAATATGGGGGGATGGGCCTGGACTGGGTAAGCTATTGCCTTCTAACCGAGGAGGTGGGACGGGCTAGCTTCGCCCTGCGCTCCATCATCTCGGCCCACATGTCCTTGACGGCCCAGACCATAGAGCAGTGGGGTACCCCGGAGCAGAAGCAGAAATACCTTCCCCCCATGTGCCGGGGGGAGATGCTGGGGTGCTTCGCCACCACCGAGCCCAACATTGGCTCCGATGTGGCCAACATCGAAACCGCAGCCGTCAAGGACGGCAGCCACTGGGTCCTCAACGGCACCAAGATGTTCATCAGCAATGGAGGCGTAGCTGGGGTTGCCCTCGTCTTCGCCCAAACGGATAAGTCCAAGGGCTATCGTGGCCTCACCGCTTTCCTGGTGGACAAGGGCACTCCAGGCTTCACAGCGCGGGACATCCATGGCAAGCTGGGGCTGCGGGCTTCCAACACCGCGGAGCTCGTCCTGGAGGATTGCCGGGTTCCTCAGGAGGCTGTCCTGGGCAACGATGTAGGAGGCGGCTTCAGGATGGCCATGTCCGCCTTCGATAAGGCCCGGCTCTGCGTAGCTTCCGGCTGTGTCGGCCTGGCTCAGGCCTGCGTGGACGCCTCGGTGGAGTACGCCAAGAACCGGGTCCAGTTCGGCAAGCCCATCGGGGGACATCAGCTCGTCCAGGGGATAATCTCCGACATGATTTTGGAGACCGAGGCAGCTCGCCTCCTGACCTTCCGGGCTGCCTGCGAGAAGAACAAGGGCAAGCCAGCCACCATCGAGACCTCCATGGCCAAATACTACTCCTCGGAGGTGGCCTTCCGGGCGGCCAACAACGCCATCCAGATCCACGGCGGCTACGGCTTCATCGACGAGTTCCCTGTGGAGCGCTATCTGAGAGATGTGCGGGTGGCCACCCTTCTGGAGGGCACCTCTCAGATCCACAAGCTCATCATCGGTCGCGATGCCCTGGGCATCAACGCCTTCAGCTAGTTAGGAAGATGGAGCCGTTTGCTGGCTCATCGGAGGTTCGGGGGCTTCGCACCCGAGGATCTCAGGCGGGGGATGGGAAGAGAAAGAGTATCTTCTAGAATGTGGAGGTAGAGCATGGCTATCCAAACAGTGAACTTACTGGGGGCTGGACTCATGGGCATGGGCATTGCCCAATACCTGTCCCAGCAGGGCATGTCTGTAACTGTAAGAGACGTAGACCAGCCCACCCTGGAGAAAGGCCTGGAGAGGACCCGCCAGAACTTGAAGGGACAGGTAGAGCGGGGCCGGATGACCCAGCAGGATATGGATAAGACGCTGGCCAACATCAAGACCACCACCAAGATGGAAGGTATAGCCCAGGCCGACCTGGTGATAGAGGCTATCTTCGAGGACATGGAGGTGAAGAAAAAGGTCTTCGCCGAGCTGGACGCCCTCTGCCCCCCTCGCACCATCCTGGCCACCAACACCTCCATCCTCTCCCCCACCGAGATTGGCTCGGCCACCAAGAGGCCCCCCCAGACCATCGGCATGCACTGGTTCAACCCGGCCCCGGTGATGAAGCTCATCGAGGTCACCGCCGGCCTGGAGACCTCCGAGGATACACTCCAGGCGGTGATGGACTTCGCCCGCAAGGTGGGCAAGACGCCGGTGCGTGTGAATGAGGCACCGGGGGGCATCACCAGCCGCATCCTGTGCGCCATGCGCAACGCCGCTGTGGACATCCTGGCCGAGGGCGTGGCCTCTGCCGAGGACATCGATACCGCTATGAAGTTGGGGGCCAACTTCCCGATGGGCCCCCTGGAGCTAATAGACCTGGTGGGGGTGGACATCGCCACCATCAACTCCGATAACTTGTATAAAGAGATCGGCCATGACAAGTACCGCCCCAATGCCCTGCTGCGCAAGATGGTCCGTGCCGGTCACCTGGGGCGCAAGAGCGGCCGGGGTTTCTACTCCTACAAATAGGGGGCATCATGCCATATAAATGCATCCTCTACGAGAAGGAAGGAGAGTTGGCCACGCTCACCTTCAACCGGCCCGATGTCAGGAACGCCCTGAGTTTCGCCTCCATAGACGAGGCCCTGGACGCCGTAACCGCCTTTGAGTCCGACCCTCAGGCCCGGGCACTCATCGTCACTGGGGCCGGGGACCGGGCCTTCGTGGCTGGGGCTGATATCGGCGAGCTGAGGGAACGCAATCTCATAACTGAGCTGGGGGCTCGCTCCAATCAGAGACGCGTTCTCACCGCCAAGCTGGAGAACATGGACAAGCCTTCGGTGGCTGCGGTGAACGGTTTTGCCCTTGGCGGCGGCCTGGAGATAGCCCTGGCCTGCACCCTTCGCCTGGCCTCGGAGAGCGCACGCTTCGGCCTCACTGAGATAAACCTGGGCATCATGCCCGGCAATGGCGGCACCCAGCGCCTGGCTCGGCTAGTGGGCCTGGGCCGTGCCCTGGAGATGGTGCTCACCGGGGACATGGTGGACGCCCAGGAGGCCTATCGCATCGGCTTGGTGAGCCGGGTGCTGCCTCAGGACAAGCTCATAGAGGCGGCACGGGAGCTGGCCAAGAAGCTGGCGGCCAAGCCGCCCATAGCTCTCAAGGCGGCAAAGGAGGCGGTCCTGGCCAGCACCAATCTCCCCCTGGCCCAGGGCATGGAGCTGGAGAAGAAGCTCTTCACCATCCTCTGCGGGACAGCAGATAAGGAGGAGGGGGTGGCCGCCTTTCTGGAGAAGCGGCCGCCGCAGTTCCAAGGGATGTGACTACATAGAGGCCGAAAATGGGAGAGAGCAGCGAAGAAATGAGGGCCGAGACCAGGGCTCAAATAGCTCTGATGAAGGAACCTTTGTTTATCGCGAAGCGCTCTCCCAACCCTGATTGGCACCTTAATGCCTGTCTGCATTTGGGCGATTGGGATACATATGCTGAGGGTTACAAACGAGCTGGGGACATCCTCGTTCAGTATGTGGTTGATACGACGAGCTACCAGGATTTGCTGGTCTATCCGATCGTATTCCTGTATAGACAATACCTGGAGTTACGTATGAAGGGACTGACGATCGTTGGCTCCTATCTGCTCGACCAAGAGGTTGAGTTCTCTAGGACGCATGACCTGACATCCCTTTGGGGAAAGGTTCGTCAAATCCTGGAGGCAGTTTTCCCTCGTGACAAACAGGAAAACCTGGATCTATTAGGAAAAAGGCTTGCCGAGTTCAACCAAATTGACAATATTTCAGATGCCTTTCGCTATCCCTCGGATAAAAAAGGCAAGCCATCCTTACCCAAAGATATGGATATCATTAATCTCGGACACTTGAGAGACGTTATTCTAGGCATATCCCATGTTCTGGATGGGGCCAGTACGGGCATAGATGCAAAGTTGGACTGGAAAGCTGAATATCTAAGCGAGATGCATGGATATGGTGATAGGTATGAACCATAACATCTTATCCTAGGCGAGAGGGAGAGCAATTAGGCACATCTCTAGAGACACACTTAAGAGTAGGAGGTTCTAATGCCAGGGAGAGAGGTAGTCATCATAGATGGGGCCCGCACCGCCATCGGACGCTTCGGAGGCACACTCCGCGACCTCACTGTCGTCGATATTGGCGGCGCTGCTATGAAAGGGGCCGTGGCGAAATCTGGCATCAAAGCTGACCAACTTGAAGAGATAATCATGGGCCATTCTCGGCAAGCTGGAAATGGCCCCAATCCCCCGCGCATCGCTGCCGTTAAAGCTGGGTTTCCGGTCACGGTGCCCGTTTACGCCATCAACCAGGCGTGCCTCGCTGGCATGCAAGCGGTCATTGCCGCCAGCCGCGAGATAGCCCTGGACCAGGCGGACATCATCCTGGCCGGGGGCATGGAGCACCACTCCAGCATACCCTTCATTAGCTTGGATACCCGTTGGGGGCACCGCATGGGCGATACTTCCCTGGTGGACGCCATGTACAGGGATGGCTACACTTGCGGCATTCGCGGCGAGCACATGGGTGCCCTCTGCGACGACATGGGAAAGAGATATGACATCAGCCGGGAGGAGCAGGATCGCTTCGCTCTGGAGAGCCAGCAAAAGGCCGCCAAAGGCAAGGCCAGTGGCTTCTACGCCAAGATGATTGTCCCCATGGAGATAAAGCAGCCCCGGGGCGCTCCCATCATCTTCGGGGAGGATGAGCACCCCCGCCCCGACACCACCCTGGAGACCCTGTCCCGACTGCCCAAAGCCTTCCGCCCCGATGGCACCATCACCGCCGGCAATGCATCAGGGATCACTGATGGCGCTGCCGCCCTGGTGGTGATGTCCAAAGACAAGGCCGAGGCTCTGGGTCTCAAGCCGCTGGGGACTGTCGTGTCTTACGCTACCGCCGCCACGGAGCCCCAGGACTTCGGCGTGGCTCCAGTGGGCGCTGTCCACAAGGCTCTGGCCAGGGCTGGCTTGACCTTAAAAGACATATCACTGGTGGAGATAAACGAGGCCTTCGCCGTCCAGGTGTTGGCAGTGATGAAGGACCTGGATCTACCCAAGGAAAAGGTCAACCCCTATGGGGGGGCAATAGCCCTGGGCCATCCTACAGGCATGTCCGGGGCACGTATAACCTTCCAACTCCTCTATGAGCTGGAGGAGGTCAAGGGGCGCTACGGGTTGGCAGCTATCTGCGGCAACGGTGGCCAGGGGGCAGCCATGGTGCTGGAGCTGGCGCAGGAGAGGCGAAAAGCCTAAGCCGGCTGATAGAGATCCAGGCCATCCCTCTCCTCTCTGGCAACTCGGCCATCCAGGCGCAGGAACTCCAGGTGAGCCAGGGACTCGGTGACTGCGGAACGGCGGTCATGGGCCGAAAAGTCCTTCCACGGGCCTAGGTCCCAGCGAATTTTCGAGGAGATCTCGTAGGCTGTCTTGCCCTCTCCTTCCATAGCGTTAAGCATCTCCTGGAGGCGCACCCCATGGTGGTGGTGGATTTGCTCCAAGCGTTCCTGGAAGTTGTCAAAGACATGCTCATGGGCGGGCAAAACCAGGTCAACCTTCAGAGGCTCCAGTTTGGCCAGCGAGGACAGGAAATTGCCCAGGGGATTTGATGGCGTCCCTGGATATAGGCTCACGTGGGGGGTGATGATGGGTAGTACATGGTCGCCGGAGAAAAACACTCGGTTTTGCCTGTCGTAAAGGCAGATGTGGCCTGGCGAGTGCCCCGGGGTCCAGAGCACTTCCAGTCTTCGGGTGCCTAGGTCCAGCACATCTCCTTCCTCCAAGAGCTGATCCACATGAAACTCGCGCATCATCTCCCGGTTAGGGCCGTGGGAGTTGCGAGGCTTCATCAACTGTTCCACTTCACTCTCGGGCATGCCATTGCGGCGAAGTATTGGGGCCATAGCTTTCTCGAAATCCATATTCGAGCGCCCAGGTCGGATCTGCTCCGTCTCCATCCGGAGCATGGCTACCTTGGCGCCGGAGAGTTCCTTGACCCTGGCAGCCAGGCCGAAATGGTCGAGGTGGTAGTGGGTTATCAGCACAGTGGATATATCGGAGAAGGAGACGCCTAGATCCTGGAGCTGCTGGTCCATAGCGCTCAAGGCCTCCGGAGCCGGCCAGCCGGCATCCACCAATAGATAGCCTTGGTCACCCTTTACCAGATATGCCAGCAGGAACCCCAGGGGATTATCCGGTATGGGCACCTTCAACTGATAGATGCCAGGGGAAACCTCCACTTTACCTCCAAACTAGACCTTTCAGGATAAGAAGAGAATGCCATTATTCTAAGGCTTTGGCTCTGGGAAGGCAAATATATTATTGGGAGACATCCCGTCAAACCTTTCTGATAATAGAGGGGGACGAAGTAGAGTGGAATGATCTCTAGGCGAGAATGCTGCTGTTGTCAAGCAGCTAGGCAATTAGATACTTGACAAGCCTAGGAAAAGATTGTATATTAAGTGAGCAACTGACCTTTAGCAGTTAGTCTAAATTTAGCAAAAAGAAAATAGCACGGCTCCGCTTGGATCGGACGACGACCGAGACGGCAAATTAGGAAAAACTAGGCCCCCTCGGACAAGCCGAGGGGGCCTTTGCAATTTATGGTAGCATGAGGAGGCAGCGGGCTAGATGGCCAAGATTGGCTTCATAGGGGCGGGAACTGTGGGCACGGCCCTGGCGGTGCGCATGAGTCAGAGGGGATACTCTGTGGTGTCCGTGGCCAGCCATAGCCGGGCCTCGGCCCAGAGATTGGCCAGCCAGGTCTCCGGCTGTCGGGATTACGCCTCGGGGGATGAGGTGGCCCGAACAGCTGACTTGGTGTTCATCACCACCCCTGACGGAGCCATCGGCTTGGTAGCGGCAGAGGTTCCCTGGCGGCGGGGGCAGGCCATAGTTCACTGCTCAGGGGCCGACTCTCTGGATATCCTGGAGCCAGCTCGGCGAAGAGGGGCGCAGGTAGGGGCCTTCCACCCCCTCCAGACCTTCGCTAGCGTGGCCCAAGCCATAAAGAACATCCCCGGCTCTACCTTCGCTCTGGAGGCCGAGGAGCCTTTGTTGAGCACCCTGAAAAGCCTGGCCGAGGCTCTGGAGGGCCAGTGGGTGGTGCTGGGGGCTGGAGACAAGGTCCTGTATCACGCCTCCGCCGTCATGGCTTGCAACTACCTGGTAACCCTTATGAAGATGGCCACGGACCTCTGGCAGACCTTCGGCGTCTCCCCTCGAGAGGCAACGCAAGCCCTCATGCCCCTGCTCCGAGGCACTCTGAACAACCTGGAGAGGGTGGGGCTGCCGAACTGCCTCACCGGGCCAGTGGCTCGGGGCGACCTGGGCACCATTCGCAAACATCTGGAGGCTCTGGAGAAGAAGGCTCCCTACCTCCTGCCCGCCTACCGGGAGCTGGGCCTCCAGACTATCCCCGTGGCCCTGGGCAAGGGCCGCATCGACGAAGCCAAGGCCCAGGAGATGCGGGCGCTCTTGGACGTTAGGGAAGCCATCGCCACATCCTAAGGAAGGGAGGAAGCTCAATGCGCACCATGCTCAAGAGCAAGATCCATCGGGTCCGGGTAACTCAAGCCTGTATCCACTACGAAGGCAGTATCACCATAGATAAAACGCTGATGGAGGCTGCCGATATCTTACCCTTCGAGAAAGTCCATGTTCTGGATGTGGACAATGGGGCACGTCTGGAGACCTATGCTATCGAGGGCACGCCGGGTTCCGGGGAAGTCTGCATCAATGGGGCTGCGGCCCGGCTGGTGAACCAGGGGGACACGGCTATCATCATCAGCTATCAAACTGTGTCCGAGGAGATGGCCCAGAGCCTCAAGCCCAAGTTGGTTTATGTGGACGAGCGGAATGCTATCCGCTCCATCAAAAACGACGTCGACTGGCTGGCCCAGATAACTGGCTAGTTCGACCCTTCACCACCTCAATGCTCAGCTGTCAGGCTGGGCTTCGCGGGCAAATCCTAAATGAGAGGAGGATGCCATGAGGGTCAGCATAAATGATATTAAAGAGATGAAGGCCAAAGGGGAGAAAATCCCCATGCTCACCGCCTACGACTACACCTCGGCCAAGCTGGTAGATGCAGCCGGAGTGCCCATCATCCTGGTGGGAGATAGCCTGGGCATGGTGGTCCTGGGCTACGAAAACACTATTCCAGTGACTATCGAGGAGATGCTACATCACACCCGAGCCGTGGTTCGCGGCGCTCAGCATGCTCTCATTGTGGGCGATATGCCATTCATGACATATCAGGCCTCTACAGAAGATGCCATGCGCAATGCTGGACGATTCCTGAAGGAGGCTGGCTGCCAGGCGGTGAAGCTAGAGGGCGGCGAGACCATGGCACACACCGTGGAGCACCTGGTGCGGGTGGGCATCCCGGTGCAGGGACACATCGGCATGACCCCTCAGTCGGCCAATCAGTTTGGTGGACATAAGCTACAAGGGCGGCGGGCCGATGTAGCGGTGCAGATCATTAAAGACGCTATAGCCCTGGAAGAAGCGGGAGTCTTCTCCATCGTCCTGGAGCTGGTGCCCGCTCCGCTAGCCAAGATCGTGACGGAGAGGGTCAAGGTCCCCGTCATCGGCATAGGCGCTGGCCCTCATTGCGATGGCCAAGTCCAGATATTCCATGACCTGCTGGGCACGTACACCGACTTCGTCCCTCGCCACGCCAAGCAGTATGCCACCCTGGCCACCACCATCAAAGACGCCATCACTACCTATTCCCAGGAAATCAAGAATGGCACCTTCCCCACCATGAAGCACAGCTTCACCATGGACGAATCTGTCCTGGCCGAGGTGGTCGCCTCGGCTCCCTAGACCGCCATGAAAGTCCTGGAATCCGTAGCTGCTATGCGAGTGGCCCGCCAAGCTATGGCTGGCTCGATGGGCTTTGTCCCCACCATGGGCTATCTCCACGAGGGCCACATGGCGCTGGCCCGCCGTGCCCGCGCCGAGAACGAGCACGTAGTGGCCTCCATTTTCGTCAACCCGACCCAGTTCGGCCCTCACGAGGACTTCGAGAGATACCCCCGGAACCAGGAGCGAGACCTGGCTATGCTTCAGAAGGAGGGGGTGGATGCTGTCTTCTTGCCCCCTGTGGTAGAGATGTATCCCTCCGGATCTTGCACCTACGTCACTGTGGAGGGCCTATCTCAGAAGCTTGAGGGGGCCTCCCGTCCCGGCCACTTCCGAGGGGTGGCCACGGTGGTGGCCAAGCTCTTCAACATTGTCCAGCCTGCTCGAGCTTACTTCGGCCAGAAGGATGCCCAGCAGGTGGTCATCATAAAGAAGATGGCTGCTGACCTGGACATGAATCTGGAGATAGTGGTGTGTCCCACTGTTCGGGAGCCCGACGGCTTGGCCATGTCCAGCCGCAACGTCTATCTCAATCCCGCGGAGAGGCGGGCAGCTCTTGTCCTGTGGCAAGCCCTCTGCCTGGCCCGGGAGATGTGGCAGAAAGGGGAGCGCCGGGCTGAGGTCATCCCAAAGGCCATGCGGGAGCTCATACAGAAGGAGCCTCTAGCCCGCCTGGACTACGTGAGTCTGGCCCATTCCCAGACTCTGGAGGAGCTGGAGAGCATTCCAAAGGAAGGGGAGGGGTCAGTCCTGGCCTCCCTGGCCGTCTACATCGGCAAGACCCGCCTCATAGACAACATCGTCCTGGAGTAGCCATGCCCCGGTTCATCGGCCAGGAGGTAGAGGTTCGGGCTGAGGGGGAGGTCAGGGAGCCTGTCTCCTTCCAATTCGAGGGCCGTGAGCACCGCATCGCCGAAGTCCTGGAGCGCTGGCACGACCGCAGCTATGGTGGCGACTCCTCAAGGAAAGGACGGTGGTGGCAACGACGTCACCGCACCTGCTATCAGGTCAGAACGGAGTCAGGTGATATCTTCGAGCTACACCACGAGCGGGGCACTCACCTGGAGACGGCCCAGAAGGGCAAATGGTTTCTGTATAGGCAACTCTAGTTAAGGGAGGACATCGGCCTACGGGGTGTGAGCCACTCGCTAGGCTGAGGGGGCTTAACGCTGCGCCTTCCGCCAGACCTTCTCTATCACCGGGGATATGTCCCGGGAGGTGTCCACAACGAAATGGTTTCGACCTATGGGCTCAGCCCTGGGCCGCATCCTTTTGTAGATTTCCCAGCCGGCATCGGAGTGGTCCTGAGGCTCTGGGGCCTCATGCCGCCGCTCCAACCTCTCCTTTATTATCTCCTCGGGAGCCTCTACCCATACCAGAATGAGCTTGGTCCCCAGGCTTTCAGCGATGTGATAAAGCTGCTCGCGCTGGCCCTCCTCCAGGTTTGTGGCGTCCAGGATGACGCGGACTCCCCTCTTGAGGAGGTCGCGGATGAGGAGATGGCAGACCAGAAAGACTCGCCGGCTCTCGGCCTGGCTATGGGTGGGGGTGGAGAAAAGGGCCAGGCGCAGGATATCGCTCTCCACTATCGCCGAGGGCAGCTTCTCCGCCAGCTTGCGGCTGAAGTAGGACTTGCCTGAGCCGGGCAGGCCGCTCACCACGACCAGGACAGGTCGAGACACAGGCTCCGGCAGTTCCCCCACGGCCTCTCGCGCCAGCTCTTGCTCTGACATGCTCTACTCAGATCAGGATAAAGCTCTGCGCCCTCCAAGGCAAGTCTCAAGAGATAGGCCGCCAGCTAATGCTATTCTTCCCACTCACCATCTTATGGAGAGGTCTCTGCGCCTACGCTATTTGGCTATCTCTGTGGTGGGGAACAAGAAACTTGTGCCGGGCGGCGCTATTATCACCTTTACATCCGGCGACAACTTCTGTATCTCGGTGTACTGTATCAGCGCCGTCGATAGGGAGTCGCTTAGGAGCTTGTTTGCCTTGGCCTGTGCCTCAGCCAGGGTGAGCGTAGCCTCCGCCTGACCCTGGGCGTTGAGAATTATCGATTGTTTTGCGCCCTCGGCTTGTGCTATTGCGGCGTCCTTCTGTCCTTCAGCTTGTGCTTTCGCTTGAGCAGCCTCCACCTGAATCTGTCTTAGTTTGTTCTCAGCTGTTAGAGCGTCCTGTGCCGCCTTCTGCTTTAATTCGATGGCATCCTGGAATACTTTAGAGAAGCTAAAGTTAGTTATGGATACAGCCTCGAGCACTATCCACTTTTGTGCGAGTCTGCCCTCCAGCGCTGTTGTAATATCCTCCTTTACTTTTTGGCGCTGCGTGATTAGCTGTTCGGCGGCATATTTGGCTGTGACGCTCTTGACAGCCTCTTGTACTGACGGAGCAATGATTCTGGCCACATAGTCGGAACGTAAGTCCTGGTAAACCTTGAAAACGTTTGCCGGGTCGAGCTTGTAGTTGACGGTGACCGTTGTCGAGACATCCTGCAAATCGGCGCTGGCGGCTTCGGCATCGGCTGAATAGGCGCGTGTCTGGGTATCCATGTGGACCACAGTGTACAGGATTGCCGGTCTGAAATACGCTCCAGGATTTATCACATCGCCCGTTGGTGCTCCAAACTTTAGGAGCAAGCCCTGTGCGCCTGCTTCAACCTGGCCGATTGAAAGGGATACAAACAATAGCGGCAGAAACACCAACAAGCCCACGCCAAGGCCCCAGGGCCTGAATTCAACTCCGGTGATAATTCCATGCTGGTCTTTCTTTAGTCCTAACATGAGCAATAACAGCGTGGCTATGCCAGCTAGAAAGAACAGACCCTGCAAGATAGTAATCATTTATCTCTTCCCCTTATCCAAGAATTTTTCAACATCCTTGACCAATTTGTTGTTCACCTGCTTATCCCTGGCTTTGACGAGCGTATTCACCCGCACAGCTATAAGCGTAACTGCAATTACCAGGACGAAGAGCAACGATATTATAGCAATGCCTCTCATCGGCTCCTCCCCTAGGCTGGCTGGCGACAGCCCGATTGTGCTTCAGGAC
>JACQUD010000057.1 GCA_016210485.1 Chloroflexota bacterium
CCACCAGGGATATCACAGGCACGCCTTGGCGCTGCCGACGCTGGCGGTAGAGGGAGCGATGCTGGCGCACCTGTTCCAACTCCCGCTTCAGCTTCTGAATCTTGCTGCGGATGAGGCGGCGGTCCGTTTCCAACTGAGATTCGCCGGGGCCCCGGGTGCCTATACCTCCACCCAGACGTTCCAGGTGGGCCCACTGGCCCACCAGCCGGGGGAGCAAGTACTCGTGCTGGGCCAGCTCCACCTGCAATCGCCCCTCGTGGGTCTGGGCTCGCCGGGCAAACACGTCCAGGATAAGAGCGGTGCGATCGATGACCTTTACGTCCAGTGCTTGTTCCAGGTTCCTCTGCTGGGTAGGCGTAAGCTCATCGTCGAATATCACTACGTCGGCTTGCAAGTCGTCCCGCAGGACCTGGACCTCTTCCAGCTTTCCCTTACCCACATAGGAGTGGGTGCGCCTGTCCAGGCGCTGGGTGAGAGTGCTCACCACTTCGGCGCCCGCGGTGCGGGCCAGTAGCCCCAACTCTTCTAACGAGTCATCTAGAGTCCACAGGCGAGGAGCGCCCTTGATCTCCACTCCCACCAGGATCGCCCTTTCCGGGCGGATCTTCGTGGATATGAAACCTTTGGGCGTGGCCGAATACCTCCTTGAATTCCTAGCTGGAGAGCGGGTCGGGTATCCGCCAGGACGCCAGGCGTTCCAGCCCTTTTTCTAGCTGATCATCGGCGATGGTCAGAGACAGGCGAATGTACCCCTCGCCATATCTGCCGTAGCCAGCACCAGGGGTCACCACGATGTCCTTCTCCTCGATTAGCAGAGCAGAAAAGGCTCCCGACTTCCATCCCGGGGGGAGCTTGGCCCAGACGTATAGGCTGGCCCTGGGAACAGCCACCTTCAGCCCTATCTGCCTCAGGGTCGCCACCACTTTGTCCCGGCGCCTCTGGTAGATCCGATTGTGCTCCTGGATACAGTCCTGAGGGCCCAGCAGGGCCTCTATGGCGGCGTACTGGATTGCCTGCGGTATCCCAGAGTCCAGGTTGGACTTCACCCGCATCAGGGCATTGATCATCTCGGCATTGCCCACGGCCATGCCTATGCGCCACCCCGTCATATTGTAGCTCTTGGACAGGGAGTGGAACTCCATGCCCACCTCTTTGGCACCTGGCACCTGAAGAAAGCTCACGGGCCCGTATCCGTCGTAGGCTACCTCCGTGTATGGGGCGTCGTGGAGCACAGGAATGTCGTAGCGTTGGGCGAAGGCCACCACCTCCTCGAAGAACGACTCCTCGGCAATCGCTCCTGTAGGGTTGTTGGGATAGTTGATCCACAGAGCCTTGGCCTTGCCTGCCACCTCCGGAGGGATGGCACTCAGGTCAGGAAGCCACTGGTTCTCCTCCAGGAGGGGCATCCAGTGGCACTTACCACCGGCGAAGAGGGTGCCTACGGAGTAGACGGGATAGCCGGGATCCGGGACCAGAGCCACATCCCCGGGGTCGATGAAGCACAGGGCGGCGTGGCCGATGCCCTCCTTCGCACCGATGAGGGGCAGCACCTCCTTGTCCGGGTCCAGGGCCACTCCGAAGCGGCCCTCATACCACTGGGCAATGGCCCGGCGCAGCTCCGGAAGGCCCTCCGACTCCGGATAGCGATGATTGGGAGGGTCCTGGCTTGCCTCTTGCAGGCGATTCAAGATGTGAGATGGAGTGGGGATGTCGGGGTCACCGATGGCGAAGGTGACCACATCGGCCCCCTCGGCCCGCCTCTGGGCTATCTTGCGACTGATCTCCACGAACAGGTACGGCGGGAGATGGTCTATGCGGTCGGCAAACTTCATGCGCGTCGCTCCTTACAGTCAGCCTCCGATGCAAAAACCTCCTGCATAGCCTGCAACACCCTCTCCCGGATTTCTCCCTCTGAGACTAAGAGCCTTGCCACCAGCGGCAGCGTCGCCTCCAACTCCACCTGCTCTTCCCCCACGATCAACACACCTGAGACGGTAAACCCCCGTGCCCTGAAGGAGAAGGTCAATCCGTTCTCCTGCCACTTCTGCTGGAGCTCAGATATTTCGGAACCAAACCGGGCCATCAGCTTGGAGCCGCCGACTTTCAACTCCTCCAACGCTCGGGACCTGGTCGTCCCGTGCGCTAAGATGACCTTCACGAATGCCTCGCTGACTGTTCCCGCTCATGTAGTTCGACATGCTCACCATGAGCGGGAACTCGATTATGGTGGTTCTTCATCCCTTCCACTCGCCCTCAAAAATCTCCTCCGCCGGCCCTTCCAGGTACACC
>JACQUD010000004.1 GCA_016210485.1 Chloroflexota bacterium
ATGTAGTTGCTCATCAGAACCCCTACTCAACGGGCCTCAAGGCCTCAACGGGCTCCAGGGAAGCAGCATGTCGGGCGGGCAGGAACGTGAAGATCAGGGAAGCTACCCAAATCAGGGCTGCGATGAGGGCCAGTTCCAGAACAGGCCATACGAAGGCAAGCCCCTCGTCTTTCAGCTGCTGGAGGTACACGCCATATCCGGAGAAGGTGCCGGCAGCAATGCCCAGCAGGATACCCAGGGCCGAGATCAAAGAGGCTTCTACCAGGAAGCAGCCCAGCACCATGCGTCGCTGAAAGCCCAGGGCACGGAGGGTGCCGATCTCTCGCCGTCGCTGGAAGACGGCCCGGGTGGCTACCACAGCCAAACCAGCCACTCCCACGACCAAGCCGAAGGCAAGGAACCCTTCAGCGATGCGGAGAAAGCCCTGCAACAACCCCTCGAAGCGCTCTACCCACTCCCGCACCAGAAAGACCTGCGCCCCCTGGGCGATAAGTTCCTTCTCGATGGAGTTGGCTAGGGCTTTCTGATCAGCATCGGGTGCGAAACTCAAGAGATAGGTACTGACAGGTAAGGGTGCGCCGCTGCTGAACTCCTGCTCCACTGCCTGGGCACGCAGCATGACACCCGGCAGGAGGCCCTGCGAGATGTCGCCGCCGGCCATCCTGCCAATGACCCGCTTCTCGTAAACCACACCCGTAACCGGGTTGCGGAGACGCAGAACATCCCCAGGGCCGAAGTTGGGCCAGGGGTTCCTGCGATCCTGCCTGGCCACGTAGCGTCCGCTGAGGATAACCAGGCTCGAGTCTTTGGCCAGGGTGGCCCAGGCATCGGCATCGCTGGAGTACTCGGGAGCGCGTACGGCGAGACTTGACCTGGTCGAGAGGAGGAAGGTTTCATCCAGGCCGGTAACTTGCTCAGTAAGAGGGGCCTGGGGGTTGCCTGCCCCCGCGGTCCCCGGATCGTAGTAGTCGCCCTGCCGGTACTCGGAGAGCTCGGCCTGGGCTACGCGGAAGGCACTGATAGAGATGACCTGACTCGGGCCGACAGCCTCACTCTGGCGCAAGCGTCCTTCCAGATCAGTCACGGGGTTGTGAGGGCTGACCATCAGAATCGCGTCAAATCCGCCTGCCTCGGTGTCTAGGCGCTCGGCAAGCTGCGGACGGAGGATCCCTATATAGATGCTGGTAACGGTCATGACGTACACAATGAGAGCGAACATGCCCAGGGTGAACCCGGTACGCAAGGGACGCTCGGCGGCGTGAGAAACGGCCAGCCGCACGACCGGCAGTACCCCAGGCAACCGGCCTAGAGTCTGACGAATTGCCCAGACCACCAGGGACAGGTTCAGGGCCAGTAAGCCGATACCGGAGAACACGAGAGCCGCTCCGGTCACGAAGTAGAACGAGGAGTCGTCTCCGATCGCTTCCTCTACTACGGGGATTTGATAGGACAATTGGGAATAAACGGCGAGCACCAAAAAGACCAGCGAGAACACTGGACGAGACGAGAGGCTGCGGCTTAGGAGCAAGCCTATTCCCAGTAGGACTACGGCTGGCCCCAAGAGGTAGAGATAGCTACTTTGCTGCGCCACGGCGCCCGCCGTCATCAGGAGCCCCAGCAGCAGGAGCGCCAGAGGCCATATCACCGTTCGGCTTCGCCGCCGAGCCTCCTGGGGGTCAGGAAGGTCCCTAATAGCGGCGACTATATTGACTCCGCTGTTGCGAACGCTGGTGAACAGCACCGTCCCCAGGGTGATCAGGGCACCCAGGGCTGCCGCCATCACCAGCGAAGCGGGTTTGACTGTGAAGACGAGGTCCGAGCCGAGGAAAATAGTGAGGACAGTGACCTGGTTCAGACCCCAGAACACCGCTATGGCCAAAAGCAGTCCCACTCCCACGCCTGCCACGGCAGCACCGATGGTGTAAATAAGCCCCTCGTACAGGTACAATCGCGCCACGTGACCTGGATTGGCTCCGATGGCCCGCAGGGTGCCCATCTCGGAGCGGCGTTCCTCGGCCAGCATTGCGTAGATATTGATCATCAGCATGATTCCAGCCAGGATGGCGAAGCTGCTCATTACCCCAAACAGTGAGGACATCCAGGTGATACCCTCCGCGCCCCGCTTCAGCGGCGCCACATGGAACTCACCGGGCGGAGCAGTGCCGCTGAGTGCTGTACCGAGAGCTTCCCGTACGGGCTGGGTGTGCTGGTCGCTGCCGAGCACTCCGCCCCGGTTAGAGATGAAAAGGACGTTGACGTCGTCGGGCCCTTTGCCAAAGACCCTCTGCCCGTCCTCCAGTCGCCCCAGTAGCGTCCCGCCAATCA
>JACQUD010000058.1 GCA_016210485.1 Chloroflexota bacterium
AAGGCGGTTCCTGGACATCGGCGATCCAGCTACGGCACGCTCCGAGCTTTCCGAACTCGAGAGGGCGGCCAAGGAAGTGTACGCTGACACCCGGGAGGCGATCCTGGGGCTGCGCAGCACCATCTCGCCCCGGGAGGGGCTCACCGCCGCTTTGCAGGAATACCTGGATAAGTTCCAGCAGTTGAGCGGGATCCCCGTAACCCTGACCATTGTCCCCGAGCATGCCTCTGTAAGACTGAGCGCCGAGGTTGAGATCCAGGTGATACGCATCATTCAAGAGGCTCTGGCCAACGTGCGCAAGCATTCGGGCGCCTCACAGGCCTGGCTCAAGCTGGAGATAGTCGGGGACAAGGCCTTGGCCATGGTCTGTGACAACGGCAATGGGTTCGCTGTGCAGCAGCCTTCGGTAGGCAAATGGCCTCGCTTTGGGCTGCGGATGATGCAGGAAAGGGCCGAAAGCATCGGGGGGGAACTGGTGGTGGAGAGTCAGCCTGGCAACGGGACTAAAGTGTTGGTCACAGTCCCCGGCCAGCGTCAGGGCTAAGGGCATGAGAATACTATTGGCCGATGACCACGCGCTGTTTCGAGGCGGGCTGGCCAGCCTGCTCAAGGCCTGGGGCATGGAGGTGGTGGCCGAAGCGAGCGATGGGTTGGAGGCGGTGCAAAAGGTCCGCCTGTTCCGGCCTGACCTTGTCTTGATGGACATCAACATGCCTCAATGCAATGGGCTGGAAGCCACTCGGCTGATCAAGGCGGAGATGCCGGAAACCAAGGTGGTCATCTTGACGGTCTCGGACGACAGCGATGACCTGTTCGAAGCCATGAAGAGCGGCGCCCAGGGATATATGCTGAAAGACCTCTCTTCCGAGCAGTTTGGCGAGCTCCTCTTGGGCGTTGCTCGCGGAGAGGCGGCCCTCAATCCCAGCCTGGCCACGCGTATTTGGAACGAGTTCTCCAAGGAGGGGGCCAGAAGGCAAGCCGAGGCCGGGGAGGAACCGCTGACCGAGCGGGAAACGGAAGTGCTGCGCCTGGTGGCCAAGGGGACTAGCAACAAAGAGGTTGCCCTGGCACTTCATATTTCAGAGAACACGGTTGGCTATCACATGAAGAACATCCTATCCAAGTTGCATCTCAAGAACCGGACGCAGGCAGCATCTTACGCCCACCGGGAAGGCATCATCAAGGACAAGGAGTGATGACTACTCGCGGCTATTGAAGTGGTGGAAACCGAAAAACGACGTCGTTCCTTGAGCCTGCGGCTGCAACGTTCCGCCGCGCCAGCATTCTGCCGCTGGCCCAAACATGCTTGCCACGCCAGAGGCCATACGGTGGGCATCAGCAGACAAGCTGCCACAGGGCCACATAAGGCCGCTGTATTGCCTGGGAAGACTCTACATCGGTCTGGTGGCAGGCATTGTTGAGAGGATGAGGGCCTTTCTGGAGAACTCGGGTATCATTGGGCGCAAGGCGTTCCTGAAGTCCTTCGTGAAGCGCATTGAAGTGGACGACTTGGAGGCCACCGTGGTCTACACTTTGCCTCTGCTGCCCGACAACCCACTTGCAGCAAGCGAGGTGGTCAGAGTTTTACCTTTTGTACACGACGGCCCATCATCGGGGATTCGAACTCCTGGCTTGGCCTTGCGGGTATTACCTAGCTTCAGCTTGGCCAAGCTCAGTGTTTTGGCTAAGCAGACTAAAACTCCGTGGCCCCGGTGAAGTTCCAGCCAGCTATCTTCAGGGCCGGGACAAAGTTGGGCCCTCCCGCCGTGCGCACCAGCCGGGCATCGCAGCCTATGGCCTCCACCCGGTTCATGGCCTCCAGATAGCTCTGGGTGAAGCGCAGGTTCTTCACAGGAGCCACTATCGCTCCCCTCTCCACCAGGAAAGTGCCGTCCCGAGTCATACCCGTCATCATAACCCGCATGGGCTCCACCACCCGGGTGTAGTGAAAGCGGGTTACCAATAGTCCCTTATCCAGCCGGGATACCATATCCTCCAGAGGCGCATCTCCCACCCCCAGGAAGAGATGGCCGGGCATAGGGCCGAAGGTGGCAAACTCGGGGGGCAGGGCGTGGCCTGTGGACTCCTTCCCCTCCTTGCCTGCCGTGTAGGAATCGTAGCAGACCTCTTTAGCCATCCCATCCAGGATGAAGTCCACCCGCCTCTTGGGCACCCCCTCGAAGTCGAAGGGGAAGGGGACGGTCTCCAGACTCAGGCCATCGTCCCAAATACGGATGTTCTCCCCCATAGCCCTCTGCCCCAGCTTGCCAGACATGAAGCTACGCCCCTCGTGATAGGCCTGGGCACCGAAGCTCAGATAGCCGAAGAAGTCCAAGATATCGCTGACGGCATAGGGCTGGAGGACTACAGGGTATTCTCCTGGGGGCAGAGCGATGGGGTTCTGGCCGCGCCTGGCCCTCCCCACCGCCTCCTCGGCCACGGACTCGGCATCCATCTGGGCGGCATCGACGCAGAGGCGATGGGCGTAGCCGGAGCCGGAATCGCCCATGACCAGCGCCGTCATCTCGGCAGAGGTGGAGGCGTGCTGGGCAAAGAGGCCCAGGGAGTTGGCCACGACCACCCGAGATACTACCCTGGAGATGGAACCGGCGGCCACCAGCCCCGCCTCCTTGGCCCGGCGGCAGACCACGCCCGCCATCCTGGCCCGGGCCGCAGGCGTGAGGCGTGCCGTAGCCTCTACGAAGCCGTCCACTTGAGATATGGGCCTAGGGACAGGCAACGACCGAAAGTCCTGGTTCTCCACCTGGTGCCGGGCCAGCTCCTGGGCAGTCTCCACGGCTCGGCGCACCGCCTCCGACTCCAGGCTGTTGGCCGAGACGATGCCGACCTTTTTCCCCACCACTGCCCGGATAGAGAGTGTAGTATCCTTCTGCGCTATGTTCTGGTGGATGTAGTTGTTGGCGAAGCGAGTGAGGGCCAAGTCCGTAGCGATGAGAATGACCTCCGTCTGATCGGCCTTACTGTGAGCCAAGGCCAGGTCTGTAACCCGCTTGAGCTGTTTTTCGCTATACATGTAGCCTCGTTTTAGGGTCAATTTGTAGGAGGCTGCCCCCCCACAAGGAAGCTCCGCCCCCTATATCCTGAGTTCGGGGCAAGGCCGGAGAATGCTGGGCAGGCAAAGAGTCATCCAGGCCACACCGTCAGCATATCTGTATGCCGAAGAAGCTAAAACAGGTTTAGAAGCGGGATAGGGGCAGCAGCCTGCCCCACTCGCTTACCCATTGCCTTCCAGGTCTACAGACTACCAAGCCTTTCGAACGAGCCAGATGCCTATCGCCAATCCCCATGCCGTGCTGATCGTAGCCAGAATGGGGAAGAGGAGATTGGTTACGACATCGCTGGGGCCAGCAAAGGCCTGGGGCAGGCCCACCGCACCAACGGTGGCGACCCCCAGGACAACGCCCACCCAACCCAGCAACTTGGGATAGACCCGGCTCAGGGCCATGCCGGCCCCCAGGAAGATGAACGCCAGCCAGTAAACGATGATGGTCATGCTGAACAGCCCGGTCGTCATGCCGACGAGAGAGGACGCCACCACCCCAAGCGTGGCTGCCGTGGTGCCAGTAGCATTCTGCATCTCTTCCACAACTAAGGGAAGTCCAAACCCCATCAAGGCGAAAAGGGCCGACCAGAGCGCGGTGCCCACAATTATTCCGTAAAAGCCCAGGCGCGCGAAAACGGCGCCGCTGCCAGCGGAGATGGACCTATAGACCCCGGCAGCTCCTATCATAAAGGCCCAAATACCCACGGCCAGGAGCAGATTAACGACTTCCCAGAAGCCTCCGCGGTTCTCAGCTATTTTCTGAACCATCTGCGCCGCAACGCTGGGGTCATCGGGCCGGGGGTGCAAGATATTGAACACTACCAGTAAAATTGCGCCGACAATAAAAGAAGGGCCCGCCAGCCGAAGAAGGACATCTCCTTTATTGATTCCCTGCTGTGCCATTTCAACCTCCTTCCCCATTGATACCGCTATTATAAACCTCCCTGTCAAATGAAGCTGAAATTGGGCGCCTTTGAGGCTGGCCCAGTAGCTTTTTCTTAAACAGGCATTTGGGGAAGGAATACGCCCTCAGGAGGGCTTCATCAGCCCCACCTGGACATTACGAAAGCGGGCCGGGGAGGCCCCGTGGCCCACGTGGGCCGCCTGGGACGGCTGGCCCTTGCCGCAGTTGGGCGTGCCCCAGACTATCCAGTGGCCTCTATTGCAGATGGCATCGCAGCTAGCCCAGAACTGGGGGGTCATGCCTGTATAGGTGGCGTTCTTCACCAAGTCGCCTAGCTTGCCCTTCTTTATCTCGCGGGCATACTCCGTGCCGAACTGAAAGTTGAGGCGGCGGTCATCTATGCTCCAGCTCCGGTTAGTCTCCAAATAGAGTCCATGGTTGGTGTCAGCGATGAGGTCATCCAACGTCCACTCCCCCGGCTCCAGGTTAATGTTGGTCATACGAATGAGGGGCAAATGCGCCCAGCTCTCGGCCCGCATGGCCCCGTTGCTGCGCTGCCCCAAACGAGCCGCCGTCTCTCGGGAGGTGAGATAGCCGACGAAGATGCCATCGCGGACGATGGGCACTTTCTGGGCAGGCACCCCCTCATCGTCGTAGCCGAAAGTGCCCAGGCCGCCGGGCACTGTGGCGTCGGCGGTGATGTTGACCTTCTCCGAGCCATAGCGGAAAGCGCCCAGCTTATCAGGAGTGAGGAAGCTAGTGCCGGCGTAGTCGGCCTCGGTGCCCAGGACCCGGTCCAACTCGATGGGATGGCCGCAGCTTTCGTGCACCTGGAGGGCGAGCTGGCTCCCGTCCAGGATAATGGTGGTCACTTCCGAGGGGCAGGGCTTGGCCTTGAGCAGAGCTGCCGCCTCCTCAGCCACCCGGCGGGCGTTCCCCGACAGATCCCAGCGGAGCACGAACTCCCAGCCCTCGGTGGTCTGGTGGCGGCCCACACTGTTAGGATAGCTGCGCCGCTGCATCTCACCCTCGGAGACGGCGGTAGCCTCCAGACCACATCCAGTCTCGATGATGGTCTGCTCAATGGAGCTACCATCGGTGGAGAGGAAGGTCTTCTCCATCTGCACCATCTCCACCGAGGCCTCGGCGGCCCTGATACTGGGAACGGCTTGCATCTCGGCACAGGCGGAGAGGAGAAGAGAGACCTTATCCCCCAGGGGCACGGAGAAGGGGTTTATCTGAACCGGCGTCCGGTAGCTGGCTCGAAGTGAGACAGGCTCCCCCAGCTCCACAGCTTGGCCCCGCACCCGTACCGAGGCCCGGGCCAGGGACACGGCCTGGGCGGCCACCCGGTCCAGCTCTCTGGGCTCCAGGTGGGAGCTGGCGGCGAAGCCCCAGGCCCCCTTCACCAGGGCCCTCACCCCGAAGCCATGGCTCTCCCTGGAGGCCAGGGACTCCACTTTGCCGTTCCTGACCACGATGGTCTCGGTGCGGAGGCGCACCACTCTCAGGTCGGCGTAGGCTGCGCCCCGGGCCTGGGCGGTATCCAGGGCCCTACGCAAATCCACCTTTTGTGTTCTCTCCATAGAATACCCCCCCCAAAAAAATAAAGGGAAAGGGTTAAAGACCTTCAGGACATCAGGCAGCGAGCCTTGGGCCCAGGAAAGCTAGGCTCGAACTCGTGGAGCTTGCAGGGTTCGAGTGCTTATAGGCTCGTTTACGTATATGTCGCCGTTGCGAATCTTGATATTGAAGCTACAGTCGGGATTAGTGCACACCCAAGCCTTGTAGTGCACATCTGCCCCCTGGTTGCCAAAGTCGGACAGAGGGACTAGGTCACCGA
The DNA here is from genome assembly GCA_016210485.1 of Chloroflexota bacterium. Lineage (GTDB taxonomy): Bacteria > Chloroflexota > Dehalococcoidia > JACQUD01 > JACQUD01 > JACQUD01. The sequence continues at coordinate 5,812 of JACQUD010000058.1, forward strand.
CTTTGCACTTCTGGCACTTGGGAAAAGCGAAACTTTCCACAGAAACCTCCTATCTAAATCAAAGCATATTATATATTAGCTGGTGAGGTTTGGCAAGGCTGCCAGGCATGATGGTCATTAGCGCTCATCTCTTCCCTTCACCCTCGAGGATAGAAGCTATACACTCACTGAAAAAATATGTTACAATTCCCCTAAATCTTTCTGTGAGTTTTCAAGAGTGAATTGGCTGGACTTGGTTATAGTGGTAGGGCTAGCCACAGTCATTTTCCTGGGATTTGAGTTAGGCTTGCTCCGGGTAGCGGTGCTCCTGGGTGCGTGCCTGATAGGCATTCTGATGGCCGGGAGATACTACGAACCCCTGGGCCAATGGCTAGAGGCCATGTTCCGAGAAGGGCCGGCTCGCATCGTGGCCTTCCTGTTCATTTTCCTGGCCACGGCGGCCGTGGTGATATGGGCGGCATACTTGCTCAAAAATGTGGTCTCCATATCCTTCGCCGAGGTGGTGAGCCGCCTGGGAGGAGCCTCCCTGGGAATGGCCGTGGGCATCTTGCTCATGGGCATTGTCATCATTCTTCTCTTCAGGTTCGCTACTATGCCTGTAGAGATCCCGAAGGGCCTCCAGAGGGCGCAATTAGTAGAGGTGGCCAGGGCCTATCGCGCGGAGTCCTCGCCACGCCAGGCCATGGGCAACGCTCTGGAAGGCTCGGCCTTAAGCTCTTTTATGATCCGGGAGATCCCTTCCCTCCCTGGCTTCCTGCCCGCGGATTTCGACCCTGCTCGAGAGCTAGCCTTTCGCTAAAGCCAGGTTGCCAGCTTGAGCGTTTCTTGATAAAATAGGGCCAATCTCAAAGATTGAAGCCATGATAAATTCGCAGGTGTTGGTGCTGAACCAGAACTACGAGCCACTGAACGTGTGCCGAGTGCGCCGAGCCGTGGTCCTGGTGTGGCAGGGAAAAGCCGAGGTGCTGGAAAACGGCCGCGGTGAAATTCGTGGCATATCCCTGAGCTTGACCATTCCATCGGTGATCCGCCTTTTCCACCTCATCCGACGCCCCCGCCCTCAGCGACGTCTCACTCGGCGGGATATCTTCCTCCGAGATGGCTATACATGCCAGTATTGCGGCCGCAAGGGTCGGGAGCTCACACTAGACCACGTCATACCCAGGCACCGGGGAGGCTCCCACGATTGGGGGAATGTGGTCAGCGCTTGCAAGGAGTGCAACCATCGCAAGGCGGGCCGGACCCCCGAGCAGGCGGGGATGAAGATGTTGAACCATCCCACCCACCCTCGCTACCTCGGCTTTGTCCTTTTCTACTCATGCCCCGATGACCAATGGCTGAAATATCTGCCCCAACTGGAGCATATCTACCAACGCTAAGCTCCTTAATCGGATTGAGGAAGTGAACCATGAGCTACCTGCCCCGCCCCTACACCAGATTTCGCAAAGAGCACCCCAAGCTAGATGAAGCCTATGAGAAGTTCTCCCTGGCCTGCCACGAGGCCGGCCCCTTGGACGAGCGCACCCGGCGGCTGGTGAAGCTGGGTATCGCCATCGGTGCCGGCTCCGAGGGGGCGGTGAAGTCCCACGCCCGCCGGGCCATGGAGATGGGGGTGAGCCGGGAGGAGGTGCGCCACGCCTGCCTCCTGGCCCTGACCACTGTGGGCTTCCCGGCCATGATCGCCGCCCTGGAGTGGATGGAGGAAGTGCCCACCCCTTAATTTGGACGCCTTTTTAAGGTTTCGAGTCCTGCCCGGGGTGCCTTCTGCCCTGGGCCGGGGCCTGGAGGCGGTGCGCTCCGGCCAGAGGGCGGTGCTGGACGTGTACCTGGCAAAGCTGTGAAGACCTACGTATCCAAGGAAGATAGCCTGGGTTACTACAAGTAGCGCCACCTTGAAGATAAAGACTGAAGGGGAGGGTTACTTACATGGAGAAGTCAGCGAGTGTAGGCATCTACACTGACGAAGAAATCTCAGTACAACTTCTGGCAATAGTTCGAGCGGCACAAGAATACATAGTATTGGTCACTCCATACATCGGGCTTTGGAAGCATGTTGAAGATGCGCTTGAGTTAGCCCTGAAAAGGGGCATCAAAATCACCGTTATTCTGCGGGTGCCGGATGACAAGCTAAAGGACAAGGCAATAAAGAGTATCAACTGGCTAGTAAGCAAAGGCATAGAACTGCGAATTGTTAAGCGCTTGCACGCAAAAATCTACTACAATGAAAACTCGATCTTAGTTACCTCCATGAACTTGGACGAAAGCTCGGCAAAAAACTCAAAAGAAATTGCGTTTCTTATCCAGAATGGACAACCCGAGCATCCAGTTCGTAAGTATGTTGACGAGCATCTGTGGCCCCTCTCAGAACTTGTAGTGGCTCTATCCGACCCATCCGTACAAACTGCCCAGACAAGTTCATCTGCTGTCTCGGGAGTTTGCATACGCTGCGGGCAGCCTATCAGCCTTAACCCCAATAAACCACTGTGCGAAAACTGCTTCGATTCTTGGAATGAGTATGGCAATGAAGACTATCAGGAGAAATACTGCCACTTTTGTGGCAGGTCTTCGGATGTATCCTACGCTAAACCCTTATGTAATGCGTGTTTCCAGAGGCTGCAGTAGAGGTTGGCGCCATTATTAAATAAATTGTTGGCCCCAGCCCTCTACTGTCCTAGTATGCGTACAGCCGGCCGTAGGGCCTGAGGTAGAGCGGGAATAGCTTGCTAAAGGGGGTTTTGAGGATCTCCCCGGCATCGTAGCCGAAGTGGGCGCAGAACTGGCCCACGGCCTCCTCCAGGACGCCTCGGTCCGCCTCCCCCAGCTCGGCCACCCCCACCTCCTTGCCTAGCTGGTAGGGCTGAACCTGGCCCCGCAGGTAGATGACGCCGCCGTGCATCCCGGTGCCGATGTAGCTGGCCCGGTGGGCCTCCCCCTCCTTCAAGGTGAGCCCAAGCACCACCAGCACCCCCCCGGCCATGTACTCCCCCAGGAAGTCCTGGGCTGTGCCCCCCACCACCACCAGGGGCCTCTTGCCCTGGTATTCCTTCATGTGGATGCCCACACGGTAGCCCACATCCTCCCGGACGAAGATGCGCCCTCCCCGGGCCGAGAGGCCCAGGATGTCCCCGGCGTGGCCGTGGATTACAATCTCGCCCTCGTTCATGGTGTTGCCGCAGCCGTCCTGGGCGTTGCCGTGGACCACGATGCGGGGGCCATCCATGAAGGCCCCCAGGTCGTTGCCGGGGGTGCCGTAGATGTGGATGTTCACTGGCTTGTCCAGGTCGGTGCCGATGTAGCGCTGTCCGAAGACGTTGCGCAGCTCGATATCCGTGGCTCCCTCGGCCACCGCCTCGCGGAGCCGGGCATTGAGCTCCTTGTAGTGAAGGCCCCGGGCATCCAAGGAAAGCATATCCGCAGTGCTCACGTTAATCTCCGGCATGGCGCACTCCGAGGATTTCCATTTCCTTTTCGGAGAGGCCTACCGCCCGGAGGTGGAGCCGGTTCCCGCGCAGGCTCTCCAGGGCGTTGACGCCCATGCCGCCCAGCATGTCCTTGATCTCATGGCTCCATCCACGGAGGAGGTTCACCAGGCGCTCGGTTCCTATATCAGGGTTGATGCGCTTGGTCAGGGAGAGGTCCGTGGTGCAGATGCCCCAGGCGCACTTGCCCGTATGGCACTGTTGGCATACCGTGCAGCCCAGGGCTATCAGAGCGGCAGTGCCGATGTAAACTGCATCAGCGCCCAGGGCGACGGCCTTGACCACATCGGCGGCACACCGGATGCCACCGGCGGCTACCAGGGAGGCCTGGTGGCGGATGCCCTCCTGGCGGAGGCGGGTATCCACGGCGGCTATGGCCAGCTCGATGGGGATGCCCACGTTGTCCCGGATAATCTTGGGGGCAGCTCCAGTGGAGCCACGGATGCCGTCCAGGGCGATGATATCGGCCCCGGCCCGCACCATCCCCGAGGCGATTGCTGCGGAGTTGTGCACCGCCGCTATCTTGACAATGATGGGTTTGGTATAGTTGGTGGCCTCCTTGAGGGCATAGATGAGCTGGGACAGGTCCTCGATGGAGTAAATGTCGTGGTGGGGGGCTGGCGAGAGGGCATCGGTGCCTGCCGGAATCATACGGGTGGCCGAGACCTCGGCAGAGACCTTCTCGCCGGGGAGGTGGCCTCCGATGCCCGGCTTGGCCCCCTGGCCGATCTTGATCTCTACAGCCGCGGCCACATCCAGGTACTCCGAGTGGACGCCGTAGCGCCCCGAGGCCACCTGGACGATGGTGTTCTTGCCATATTTGTAGAGCTTGCGGTGCAGGCCACCCTCGCCGGTATTGAAAAGGGTGCCGAACTCGGAGGCGGCCCGAGCCAGGGATTCATGAACATTCAAGCTCACGGCTCCGTAGGAGAGGGCGGAGAACATGATGGGCGCCTCGATAGTCAACTGGGGCGCCACCTTGGTCTTCAGCTTCAGGCCGCCCCTTTCTAACTCCACGCGCTCCGGCTTGCGGCCCAGGTAGGTGCGCAGCTCCATTGGCTCGCGCAATGGGTCGATGGAGGGGTTGGTCACCTGGCTGGCGTTGACAACAAGGTGGTCCCAATATACCTTATAGGGTTTGTCGTTGCCCATGCCGGTGAGAAGCACACCGCCCGACTCCGCCTGCCTGATGATGTCCTCGATGATCTCCGGGCGCCAGTTAGCGTTCTCACGATAGTCCAGGGGGGTCTTGCAGATATTTAAAGCATGAGTGGGACAGAAGATGACACAGCGGTGGCAGCCGACACAGTTCTCCTCGCGGCTAAAGACCTCGTCCACCTCAGCATCGTAGGAATGCACGCTAAAGCTGCACTGGTTAACACAGACCTGGCACTTGATGCAGCGCTCCTGATCGCGCTCGACTTTAAATCGGGGGGGAATATAGGTCTTCAAGGTCAGGCCCTGGCCTTTATTTTGCCCTTTTCGACGGCCTTCACCTTCAGTCGGCCCACGATAGGCTCGCCACCCATGGGGATCCAGGCCCGGTCCAGGTCCGGCTCGATGAGGCGGATAGATGCTTCCTCAGAAGAAAGATACAGGCGGTCGCCCTTGACGGCGGCGGTGAGAGGGCGCAGGCGAATGCGGTCGGTGAGGCCTATCATCTCGCCCTGATGGGCGATGATGACGGTGAAAGGCCCGTTGAGGAGAAGGCTGGCATAGACCTGGCGCAGGGTGCGACACAACTCCTGTTCCTCATCGGTAAGGCGCGCAATCTGGTCCCAGAAGGGTGGCGCGAAGACCTTGGCTGCAATCTCAATAGGCAGGCCATGCCGCCGCACCAGAAGGTCAACGGCGTAGGCCACCACCTCGGTGTCGGTCTGCATGGTGCAATGGTAGCCGAAGCCTTCCAGGTAGCGGCGGTTAATGCCATAAGAGGATATCTCCCCATTGTGGCTGACCGTCCAGTCCAGGATGTTGAAGGGATGGGCGCCGCCCCACCAGCCCGGCGTGTTGGTCGGGAAACGACTATGGGCCGTCCACAGGTAGCCCTTGTATTCCTCTACACGGAAGTAATCAGCGATGTCCTCGGGGAACCCCACGCCCTTGAATACGCCCATGTCCTTGCCGCTGGAGAAAACGAAGGCCCCTTCGATCTGGGTGTTGATCTCCATCACCCGCTCGATGACGTAATCGTCCTGTGCCACTCCCTCCGGACAGTGAGGCTCGGCAGCGACGAAGTAGCGCCACAACACCGGCGGCTTCACAATTCCGCGGGCCTTACGGGTGGAAACCTCCTCGTCTTGAGCTATAGTGAAGTGGCGCTTGAGGAAGACCTCGGTCTCCGGCTTCGAGGCAGGTGTAGCATACATGATGTGAATACAGTAGTGATCGGCCATTTCGGGGTATATGCCGTAGGCGGCAAAGCCCCCACCCAGGCCATTGCCCCGGTCGTGCATATTGGTGATGGCCTGGATAACTGCTTCACCGGAGAAACGGCGGCCTGAAGTGTCGATGATGCCGAAAAGGCCACAGGCATCCATCACCTTGTCGTCGCCGTGAGGGTTATTTACACGCTCCAGTTCTTTCATCTGGCACCTACTGTCAGGACTGGTTTCCCTTCCAGGCGGGACCGGCGCACTGCCTCTGGAAGATGGGACAGCCCGAAGCTATCGGAGAGGAGATGTTCCTTGAAGGAGCTAACATCCAACCCCTCACGCATGACTCCAAAGAGCAGGCCCGATTTCTGAATATCACCCAGAAGGACTAGCCCGACGATGCGGTTGCCCTTGAGCACCACCTTCTTGTAGGAGTCTTCAGTGTAAGCGGTCAGGGACTGATAGCCATTCCCTTCAGGCGGGTTCACCAGGCCAGCGCTGGCCACGGGTAAGCCAAAGTATTTCAGGGAGTTGGCGTTGGTGCCGCCTGGATATGCTGTTTCCTTACCTGCCATATTGCGTCCGGCCACCAGGCCGCCCACATGGGCATTGGGCCAGATAGGGGTAAGGCGTGCTTCGCCCTGAATATAATCGTAGGCTTCAGCCACATCGCCGCAGGCATAGACCCCGCTTACGCTAGTGGCCATACGGGCATCGACCACAATGCCCCGGTTCACCTTGATGGCCGTGCCGGTCGCAAGCTGGGTGCGGGGCCTGACGCCGATAGCGATAACCAGAGCGTCGCAGGGCAGGTTGCGGTCATCGGAAAGGGTCACACTGCCAACCTGGTCTTGCTTCTTCGGCTGACCCAGGACCTCCTTCACGGTAAGGCCGGTACACAGGTTGACGTCGTGTTCCCGCAACCTCTTTTCCATCATGCGCGAGCCAGGCTCATCCATGATGGCCCCCAGGACCCGGTCCAGAAGCTCCACCACCGTCACCTGCACCTCGCACTTACGCAGGGCCTCAGTGACACTCATTCCGATGAGACCGCCTCCGATAACTACCGCGCGGCGGACCCCGGGCAAAAAGGCCTTCAAAGCCTCGGCATCCGCTAGGGTGGTAAAGGTGAAGACGCCTTTCTTATCCGTGCCTGGCGTGGGCGGGACGATAGGCGTACCCCCAGTTGCCAAAAGTAACTTCTCCCAGGAGAGCTTGTCGCCACCCTCCATCTCCACTTGGCGCCTTTCCAGGTCCAGGCGGAGAGCTTTTTGCCCCAAGCGAGCCTCGACGCGATGCTTCTGATAGAAGGACTGCGGGCGAAACAGCATCTTCTCCAGCGTGCGTTCGGCGCACAAGAACTCGGAGATCAGGGGCCGCGAGTATGCCGGATGAGGCTCCTCGGAAACGATGGTCAGGCTACCCTGTGGGTCCACCTCGCGGATCGCTTCCGCAGCGCCGATAGCGCCGGCGGAGTTACCGATAATGACATACTTAGGCATGGGTCTTCTCCTCCGCCAGTAAAAGCGCCCGGTTGGGACAAATGGCGATGCAGGCAGGGGTTTCCAGATGAGGGCAGAAGTCGCACTTCGCTGCCACGCCGCGCTCTACATCAGGCACGATAGACCCGTGGGGGCAGAAAAGGATGCAAGTCCAGCAGCCCATGCACTTCTCCGCGTCAATAGAGACTATGCCCGTCTCGGGGTCCTTGCTCAGAGCGCCGGTCAGGCAGGCCCGGACGCAGGATGGCTCCTCGCAATGGCGGCAGGACATGGCAAAAGAGAGAGGCCCCAGCTCCTCTACCCGGATACGAGCCACCGCCCGCGGCTTCTCGCGCTTGTAGGCCTTCATGAGGTCGCGGGAGCGGGAGTGCTCCACCAAGCAGGCCACTTCGCACAGGCGGCAGGCCATGCAAACATCCTGCCGGGGCATGACACGTCTCATAAAACCAACCCCCCAAACATGCCCTAAAGACAAAATTGGCTGGGCACACCGAGTTCGCCCAGTTCCACTTAATTATATGTTAGGGGATTTCTTGGCTCTCTGTCAATGAAGGAGAAGCTAGGGGTAGTGGGTCAATTTGAAACCAGATGTTATAATGAACTTATCGCTGGTAGAGGAGGCTAAAATGAAAGGAATACCAACACAGAAGCAAGGGAACATCGCTAGACCAGTTCGGACTAAAGGAGGTATGCGGCCAGACAGGTCTGGTGATGGGGCGGGAGTGGTGCCGACACGCAAGCCGGAACTCCCCAAGTTCAGTCCACCCAAAAAGAAGTGACCATCCTAGCCACAGTTATCTCTTCTTCTTCCCTTTCTTCCCTCGACCTCTAGGATTTGGAGATTTAGGGCGCTTTGGTTTTGGACTACCTCCGTGTTGGAACCGAGGTCTTGCAATTTCCTCGGTAAAATCTATGTGCCCTACCGAGGGAACCCGAAACGAGAATTTGGTAATCCCGTTGAAATTGGTTACCGCAAAGTCACCTTGGTTGATGATGTTCATCCCAATTAGGATGTTCGCACCACTAGGCAATTCGCCCTTGGTAACACGAACGCCGTAAAAACCGACATTGCTGGGCAACAGAATATTTACCAAATACGTCTCTGCTTGCGACTCACCCCCCACATGTTTCACCGTTGCCATCCCAGTAGCGACCAAACCACAAGCCTCAACTACGGCCTGCGTGATTACTGAGTTGGTGGCGCCCGTGTCCCAAATGGCAAGGAACGGCATCATTGCTGGTTGGGGATCGCCGCTAGTTGGCGCCCAAGCCTGAGAGATGGCGCACTGATTTGTGAGGACGTTCAACAGCCCACCACGGGAGGTGGTAGTGAAGCTACGAATCTGCCGTTGGACTATGAGAACACCGCACGGGAGTGAAACGTTTGGGAGTAGTCAGCGTTCCCCTTGGACACTTTCTGCACCAAGAATGTCCCAAGCTCATGCGACTTCTTAGTTTCCGTCACTGCGGTAAGTTCGTCATCATAAACACCCAGGACATTCCCGTCCTTGATGGCAATGACTTTGCCATCATATTTCTCTACTAGTTCATCTTGATGGGAGATGTAGAATTCAAACTCACGTTGCAAGGGATTACTCATGATTACACCTCACACATCCAATTCCATACTCATCATACTAGAAAACAGCAAAATGATACACTGCCGGAGCTACCGGTTCCGATAGCCCGAGGTAATGGGGAGGCGGCGGTCTTTGCCGAAGGCCCGGGGCGTTATCTTGATGCCGGGAGGCGACTGGCGGCGCTTGTATTCGTTGCGGTCTACCATCTGGATGACCCGCTGCACCATCTCGGAGTCGAAGCCGAGGGCCACGATCTCCTGGAGGCTCTTGTCCTCCTCTACGTAGGCTTTGAGGATGGGGTCCAGGATGTCATAGGGCGGCAGGCTATCGGTATCCAACTGGTTGGGCCGGAGCTCCGCCGTGGGTGCTCTGACCAGGACGTTGTGAGGAATGACCTCCCCCAGGGAATTGCGGTAATGGGCCAGTTTATAGACCAGCGTTTTGAGCACGTCTTTGATGACGGCGAAGCCCCCCGCCATGTCCCCGTAGAGGGTGGCGTAGCCACAGGCCATCTCGCTCTTGTTGCCCGTGGTGAGCACCAGCCAGCCGAACTTGTTGGAGAGGGCCATGAGCAGGTTACCCCGGATGCGGGCCTGGAGGTTCTCCTCAGCCACTCCGGTGGCAGTGTCCCGGAAAGGCTCGGCCAGGGTATTGATATAGGCCTTGAACGGCTCCTCTATGGGGATAACCATGAACCCCATGCCCAGGCTCTGGGCCAGGGCACGAGCGTCCCTTAGGCTGGCCTCGGCGGAGTAGCGGGAGGGCATGGCCACCCCAGTCACGTTCTCTGGCCCCAGGGCATCGACTGCGATGACCGCCACCAGGGAGGAGTCTATCCCTCCAGAAAGACCGATAGCCACCTTCTTAAACCCATTTTTGGTTACGTAGTCCCGGGTGCCCAGAACCAGTGCGGCGTAGACCTCGGCCACTGGCTCAAGTTCCTTCTCTGCCCTGGAGGGGAGGGGCGGCTTGGGCCCATCGGGGGGTGCCTCTGAGACCAGGATGCGGGAGACAGCCGGCCCCTGTGCGATCGCCGCCTGTCTCTCCTTGCGGCGACGAGGGTCATGTAGGCGGTGACGAAAGACATCGCCTATGTTCAGGTCGGCCATCACCAGGTCCTCCTGGAATGCCAGGCCCCTGGCCACCAGCGTCCCTTCGGGGTCGAAAATGAGGCTAGCGCCGTCGAAGACCAGCTCGTCCTGTCCACCCACCAGGTTGACATAGGCCAGGGCCACTCCGTGGTCCTCGGCCCGGGTGGCTAACATGGATCGGCGCAGCTCCCCTTTGCTGTGATAGTAGGGAGAGGCGCTGATATTGACGATGACCTCGGCGTTAGCCCGGGCCTGAAGGGCCACTGGGCCTGTGGGGAACCAGATATCCTCGCAGATATTCACCCCCACGCCCACGCCAGCGATGGTGAAGACGGGGCAAGTGGTGCCTGCCTTAAAATAGCGATCCTCGTCGAAGACTCCGTAGTTGGGGAGATATATCTTGTGATAGACCCCCACCACCTCGCCCTGGTGGAGGACGGCGGCAGCGTTGTAGAGGTCCTCCCCTGCATCCACGAAACCCACCACGGCGGTGACGCCCTTGACTTGCTGAGCCACCTCACGAAGGCGCTCCTGGTTCTCGGCAATGAAGGAGGGCTTCAGGAGAAGGTCCTCCGGCGGATAGCCGGGGATAGTCATCTCAGGAAAGCATACCAGGTCGGCCCCGTGGGAACGGGCACGCTCCAGATATTCCAGGACCTTGGCAGCATTGCCCGCCAGGTCTCCCACAGTAGTATTTATCTGGGCCAGGGCCACCCGGAGAGTTCGCATAGGTCTTCGCCTAGAGGATGGGGAGGTAGCGCTTGATCTCGTAATCGGTGACGTGGGCCCGGTAGCGGTCCCACTCTATAGTCTTGTTCTGGATGAAGCTATCGAGGACGTGGTCGCCCAGGCATTCCCGAACCAGCGTGCTCTGGGCGGTGAGCTGAAGGGCCTCCCACAGGCTGCCGGGGAGCGTGTGAATGCCCCGGCGCTCCCTCTCCTCCTGGCTCATGTGATAGACGTTCTCCTCAACAGGCGCCGGCAACTCATATTTGCCTTCGATGCCCGCCAGACCCGCCGCTAGCATGACGCTAAAGGCAAGATAGGGATTGCACGCTGGGTCGGGGGCCCGGTACTCGATGCGGGTGGACTTCTCCTTCCCTGGCTTATATTCGGGGACGCGGATGAGGTCGGAGCGGTTACGAGTGGCCCAGGAGATATAAGCTGGAGCCTCATAGCCCGGGACCAGACGCTTGTAGGAGTTGACCCATTGATTGGTGATGGCGGTTATCTCCGGGGCGTGTTTGAGCAGCCCGGCCAGGAACTGTTTGCCCACCCTGGACAGATGATACTTGTCCGCCTTATCGAAGAAGGCGTTCCTATCTCCCCGGAACAGGGACTGGTGGGTGTGCATGCCGGAGCCGTTAATGCCGAAGATGGGCTTGGGCATGAAGGTGGCATGGACGCCGTGCTTGAGCGCTACCTCTTTGACCACCAGGCGATAGGTCATGGCGTTATCGGCCATGGTCAGGGCATCGGTGTAGCGCAGGTCGATCTCATGCTGGCTGGGGGCCACCTCATGATGGCTGTATTCCACCCCGATGCCCAGCTCCTCCAGGGTGAGGACCGTCTCCCGGCGCAGGTCCGAGGCCGCGTCCAGGGGGGTGAGATCGAAGTAGCCGCCCTGGTCTATGGGCTCGGGCTCGGTGGAAGACTTAAGGTAGAAATACTCCAACTCAGGCCCCACGTAGTAGGTGTAGCCCAACTCCGCAGCTCGCTTCAAATTCCTCTTCAGGACGAAGCGGGGATCTCCCACGAAGGGCTGGCCACCCGGGAGATGGACATCGCAGAACATGCGGGCCACGGCGTTCTCCTTGGGCCGCCAGGGCAGAACTTGGAAGGTCGAAGGGTCGGGGAGGGCCATCATGTCGCTCTCATCGATGCGGGCAAAGCCCTCTATGGAGGAACCGTCGAAGCCCATCCCTTCCTCCAGGGCCTGTTCCAGCTCCTCCACAGTGATGGCGAAGCTTTTCAGTTGGCCCAGGATATCGGTGAACCACATGCGTATGAACTTTACATCCAGCTCCTTTGCCCTTTGCAAAATGTAGGCCTTTCGCTCAGCCTCAGAAGTAACAGGCATGCCACGTCTCCGTCCCTGAATTCGAAAAAGCCTTTTCCCCGGGATGAGGGAACACTCTCTATCTTGAACATACTTTAACCCAGGGCGTGGCGGGGGTCAAGTTGAGACAGAAAAACAGCGTGACCTAGGCAAAACCTGGGCCACGCTGCAAAGGGTTCCCCTCTCTGCCCCAATCTAGACATCGAAGTAGAGGTGGAACTCCCACGGGTGGGGCCGGAGCCTCACCTCGTCCAACTCCTTCTGCCGCTTATAGGATATCCATGTCTCTAACACATCCTTAGTAAAGACATTGCCCCGAAGCAGAAACTCGTGGTCCGCCTCCAGGGCATCCAGCACCTCGCCCAGGCTGCCCGGCACCTGCTTGACCTTGCCCGCCAACTCGGTCTCGTAGAGGTCCATGTCTAGAGGCTGGCCGGGGTCTAGCTTGTTGATGACGCCATCCAGCCCGGCCATGAGCATGGCGGCGAAGGCCAGATAGGGGTTGCAGGAGCCGTCGGGGGGCCGGAACTCCAGACGCTTGGAAGAGGGGCTGGTGGAGTATACAGGTATCCGAACGCAGGCGCTGCGGTTTCGCTGAGAGTAGGCCAGGTTTACCGGAGCCTCGTAGCCCGGCACCAGGCGGCGGTATGAGTTGGTGGTGGGGGCGCAGAGGGCTAATAGGGCTGGGGCGTGCCTGATGAGGCCAGCAATATAGTGCAAAGCCGTCTGGCTGACCAGTGCGTAGCCTTTGGCATCGAAGAAGATGTTGGCTCCATCCTTCCACAGCGACTGGTGGACATGCATGCCGGTGCCGTTATCCTGGAAGAGCGGCTTGGGCATGAAGGTAACTGTCTTGCCGTGACGTCGGGCTATGTTCTTTAGGATATACTTATAGGTCATAGTCTTATCGGCCATGCGGGTGAGGCTGTCGAACCGCATGTCGATCTCGTTCTGGCCAGCCGTGGCCACCTCATGGTGGTGGGCCTCCACCTCAATGCCGGCCTCCTGGAGAACCAGCACCATCTCGGAGCGGATGTCCTGAAGCGAGTCGGTGGGAGGCACAGGGAAATAGCCCTCTTTGTAGCGGGGTTTATAGCCCAGGTTGGGCCTCTCCTCGCGCCCTGTGTTCCAGCTCCCCTCCACCGAGTCCACAAAGTAGTAGCCGCTGTGCTGGTCCTGTCCATAGCGGATATCGTCGAAGATAAAGAACTCTAGCTCCGGCCCCCAATAGGAGACGGTAGCGATGCCGCTCTGCCTGAGGAAGGCCTCAGCCTTCCTAGCCACGTAGCGAGGGTCCCGAGAGTAGTCTTTCCCTGTAACGGGGTCCCGGACATCACAGATCAGGCTCAGGGTGGGCACTCGGCACATCTTGTCGATGACGGCGGTGGCGGCATCGGGCATAAGGAGCATGTCGCTCTCGTGGATGTGCTGGAAGCCCCTGATGCTGGAGCCATCGAAGCCGTAGCCGGCGGCCATATTCTTCTCGCTGAGTTGGGAGACGGGGACAGTGAAGTGCTGCCAGGTGCCGGGCAAGTCGATGAACTTCAGGTCCACCATCTCCAGCCCCTTCTCCCGAACGAAGCTGACCACCTCCTGGGCTGTAGCCAACTTGGGGGCCGTTTCCCCTGTCTTTTTGATCAAGTCCTCTAACATGTTCTCTCCTTATTGGTCTGAGGATTTTCTTGGCATGCTAATATGTGCTCGGCATTGCCGGCCGAACCCACCAGCGTACCTTCCCGGCCCCCTTCCAGGCAGGCCGGGGGTTAACTCACTACTTTCGTGTCGTCCGTACGGGCAATACTGCCCAGGATAAGACCAGCACGCCGAAGGCTACCAGAGCCAAAACCAAATCTGCGCCCATCGTTCCCTCCTTTCCTCCTACCTCCGACTACAGGGCCTGCTCGCCCCGTTCCCCCGTCCTCACCCGGATGGCATCGGCCACAGTGATGAGGAAGATCTTGCCGTCGCCAATGTTGCCAGTGCGGGAGTTGGAGACGATGATGTCCACCACCTTCTGGACGTCTCCATCACGCACCACCAGCTCCAGCTTGACCTTGGGCAGCATCTCCACCGTGGTCCTCTCGCCGGTCCGGCCCACATAAGTGACCCCTTTCTGAACACCTCGCCCCGTCACGCTGACCACGTTGAGGCCCGCGAACCCCGCTTGGGCCAAGGCTTCCTTCACCTGCTCGAACCTCTCCGGACGGATAATCGCTTCTACCTTGGTCACAGCTTCTCTCCTTCACTCTTTAGAGCTGGTAGGCCTGCTCGCCGTGCTGGCTCAGGTCCAGGCCGGTGGCTTCCTCCTCCTCGGAGACCTGGAGCCCCATGACCTTGTCCAGAACCTTGAGAATGATGAAGGTGAGGACGAAGGACCAGGCCCAGCTCACCAGCACCGCCACCACCTGCTTCCCCAGGAGGCCAGCGTTCCCGTAGAACAGGCCATCGTTCCCGGCGGCATTGATGGCCAGGGAGGCGAAGAGGCCCGTGGCGATGGCCCCCCAGGTGCCGCCCACGCCGTGACATCCCCAGACATCCAGAGAGTCGTCCAGGCGGGCCTTGGCCCGGAAGCGGCAAGCGAAGTAGCAGAAGGCGCCGGCCCCTAGGCCGATAAGGATCGCAGGCATGGGGCCCACGAAGCCCGAGGCCGGGGTGATGGCCACCAGGCCCACCACCGCCCCCGAGGCCGCTCCCACCACGCTGGGCCTGCCCCCCAGCCACCAGCTCAGGGTCATCCAGGTGAGGGCGGCCATGGCTGCCGCCGTGTTGGTGACTACGAAGGCATTGGTGGCCAGGCCCCCGGAGGCCACGGCACTGCCGGCGTTGAAGCCGAACCAGCCGAACCAGAGCAAGGCCGCCCCCAGGACGATCATGGTGACGTTGTGGGGCTCCATAGGCTCCGAGCCGAAGCCGCGCCGCTTCTTGAAGACCAGGGCCGCCGTCAGCGCCGCCACCCCGGAGCTGATGTGCACCAC
>JACQUD010000059.1 GCA_016210485.1 Chloroflexota bacterium
GGCCAGCACGACGTGATAGTGTGGGAGGCAAATTTCATTCCCGATGTAAGAGCCTTCGATAAAATGACGGGACACCAAGAGAGGGGGGCAGGTGGCACAACAGTCTTTTTCCGCCAGGGGGGGTTGGTTGCTTTGCATGCCCATCAATCGGAGTTCCCCATTGAAACCTATAAAAAGGCTCACGCCCATCCTCCTGGTCGCTCCATCATTCTAGTAACTGGCAAAGGATATTCTCTAGTATGGCAGCCTGGCCATGAGAAGGAGAAACAGAGGGTTGACTGGCATCCTGGTAGCGTCTTCGGGGTCGGGCTCAGTGAGCTGCAGGGTGAGATTTGGTACCATCAGCACTTCAACACTGGTAGAGAGCCAGCAAGATATCTGGTGCTGCATGCTAATCCCTCATTACCGAATAAACATGAACAAATAGAATATCCCGATGAAGACCAGGAAACCAGGAAACTCTTTGAGAGTGAGCTTGCCAAATCCGGGGTAAAAAGCAAAATGCCACCCGAATGCTATACAAACCGAAATTACAGATGGAAGACTGCTGTTTAAGCAGTCTTTTTACCATCGTCCCTATCAAACCAAGGTTGAGGCCACGCGTCAATGCATGAAGAAGAAGTAGTCAATTATTCAGATCTCGCTGAAATATCGGGGTTAGAGCACTTTCGCCTGAAGAGTGTGGGCATTACTGTAGGCTCGTCAACCTCGCACCTTATGTTTTCAGAACTTGTTGTAAGGCGAAGCGATTCTCGTGTGAGTGGCTTTAAAGTCACTGAACGCAAGGTAATTTATCGAAGCCCGATTATGTTTACTCCGTATGTAGCCGGAGTTACGGTCGATGCTGAAAAGCTACATAACTTCTTTATGCAAGTATATAGGGACGCCGGCTTTACTCCTGATGCTGTTGACACTGGGGCAGTCATAATCACTGGATACGCAGCCAGGAAAGAGAACGCGGAGGCCATAGTTAACCTGTTCTCCCGCTGGGCGGGAAAGTTTGTCTGTGCCACAGCAGGCGCAAACCTTGAAAGTATTCTGGCAGCGCAAGGTTCAGGAGCAGTTTCCAGATCGAAGGAAACCGGAAAGACAGTAATGAATATTGACATCGGAGGTGGCACAACCAAAGTAGCGATAGTCAAGGACGGCACAGTCATTGACACCTCGTCTATATGTGTTGGCTCACGAGTTATTGCTTTGGACAAGTCAGGCCGAGTGATAAGGATAGAAGAGTCAGCCAGTATGGCAGCAAAAAAACTGGGGATTGAACTAAAACTTGGTGCGCCGTTATCTTCAGCTGAGCAGAAGGCAATTGTAGATACGCTGGTAAAATCTCTCTTTGAGCTTCTTGAAAGGAAGTCACTATCCTCCTTCACCCAAAAGCTAATTGAACTCTCCCCAATACAATATAGGGGCGATGTCGACATCGCAATGTTCTCCGGTGGAGTCGCTGAATATATTTATGGCCACGAAAAGTCAGATTTCGCAGACCTTGGCCCCTATCTAGGGGAGAGAATCAAACAATGCGCCTTAGATTCAGCGTTCGGCATTGCGCTTCAGGAGCCCTCCGAAAGAATCCGGGCAACTGTGATGGGAGCAGCGCAGTATAGCCTCCAAGTCAGTGGCAATACCATATTTCTCTCCAGTGAAACTGCCCTCCCGAAGAGAAACCTGCAGGTCGTCAAAGTGCGCATAGAGGAGAAAGAACCGACGGCCAAGGGGATAGAGGGCACGGTGCAAAAAGCGCTAAACAGGTATGACATCGACAAGTTTCAGTCAGCCAACCCGATCGCTTTGGCAATAGACCTTCCACAAGAAGCTGCGCCTACTTCTGCTCTGATAAGAAGCCTCTCACAAGGGCTGAGCGCGGTCTGGAATAACACCTTCAAAGGTGACAAGTCTATGGTACTCATATTCAACTTCGATATTGCAAAACTCGTAGGGAGCGTTTTGGCTGAGGACTTAGGTTTTTCTGGAGATATCGTATGTGTAGATGGAATTGAAGTGGGCGAACTAGACTATGTGGACATCGGAACTGAGATAGAGTACTCCCGAACTGTACCAGTCGTAGTGAAGAATCTGGTATTTCTGAAAAGCACGGCAGAATAATTTAGCAATTATCCCATGACCGACGAGAACAGGGCCGGGCCTTGACAAAGGAACATCAGAGGTATATGCTGGGGCCACATTTGTTGCTGCCACCCCAAATAGCCCTTTTAAAAAGCTAGTAGCCCAGAGTTAGCCAAGATGGAACATAGGGACAAAGCGGGCCCCGAGGCTCAGCGGGGACCCTTATTAAGGAGGCTGAGATGGAAACTCTGCGAAAACACTGGCTCAAGGTGCTAGGGCTTCTGGCGCTTATCGGCCTGCTGGCGGCCCTGGCGGCCTGTGCCGCCGAGGCCACGCCCACTCCCACCCCCAGGCCTCCCACACCGACACCGAGGCCACCCACCCCGACCCCTGTTCCTCCGACACCGACACCCATTCCGCCCACCCCTACCCCTATACCCCCCGGGGTGACGCCACTTCCTGCCACCGCTACACCCACTCCACTACCCCCCACGTCTACACCCACACCTAAACCGCCTTTGCCTGGCCTAGCCCCCTCCTCCACCTACTCCGATGCCGAGTGGGCCCGGATAGTGGAGGCGGCCAAGAGTGAGGGCAAGCTGATGCTCTATGTTCCCTCCAGTTTCATCGACTGGAAGCAGCAGGCGGTCAAGGAAGGCATGAAGGACTATGGCATCGATGTGGAGTTCATCAGCGGCTCCGCCACCGTCGCAGTGGAGCGCGTCATCAGAGAGACCAGAGCTGGCTTGAGGGTCGCCGATGCTATACACCAGACTACCCCCAACCTCTCAATACTACAGAAAGGGGGATACTTCGTACCCATCGACAACCTGCCGGCCCTCAAGGATGTCAAAAACCCCGATGTCTGGTACTATAACCCCATAACAGTCCCAGACATGGTGGTTACCCCACCTCTTTGGTACCCGGGCATTAGCAACTATGTCTACAATACCAGGGTGGTACCCCCGGAGAGGGTGCCCACGAAGCTGACGGACCTGCTGGACCCCTTCTGGAAGACGACGAAGCTATGCATGCTCGACCCCTTCGTCGGCAGCGGCCAGTCCGACTATACTATCTGGCCGGCATTGCGGTATACGAAAGGCCTGGGTGGTGATAAGGACGCGGACTGGCTTCTCAACTTCTTTTATGACCTGACGAACAAGGATGCTGGCTACATCTACTTCTATCTCACCGGGACGGCCAACCCCTTGTGGACAGCGGAGTGCGGCCTCACTTGGCATGGGGCAGATGACAAGGGCTCGATGAAGCAGGACGTAGTGCTGGACAAGGTGACCTGGACAAAGCCTGGCAGCTTCGACGGACTGGTCCAGACTGTAAGAGGCCACAATGGTGGGGTGTTAAAGGCTGCGCCTCACCCCAATGCCGCCCTGGTCTTCCAGAACTGGCTTATGTCCAAGGAAGGGCTGACCAAGTTTGTGTCTTACGAGGGATTCACGGTTTCCGCGCGCCGGGATGTCCCCGACCCTGTGGAGGATATATACCTGTCGGAGAAGCCGGCGGACTACTCCTGGTTACCGGATATCCAGCAGTACTTGTTCGAAGGCTACCTCAACGGCCTACAAATCAGTTACAAGATGATGAAGGGGGGTGGCATGTCCAAAGCGGCCTATCTGAAGGCGGTGAAAGACGCCTCCCTGGCGTACTGGGGCCAGTGGCCGCCACCCCAGATCGAGGCCTTGCCCAGGTCAGTATATTCAGAGTATTAAAATAGCCGTGGGAGAACACAAAGCGTTTATGGCTAGAGCCTTTGGACAGTAAGCCTTAACTTTTCAAAGGAAGGATCTCGGGAATAAGTAGCGCTAGGTATTGACCCTTCCTGTGAGCCCCTGGCTGGGTGGGGAAAGAGTTACAGTTTTGGGGGTCAAGATGCGTAGCATCATTTCGGAGACTGTTCTAGGTAGGAGTTACGGGGCTTTTTCCGATTGGGCGGGAAGGCGTGTCAGGCCTTACTTCCTTTTCCCCTTTATTGGCATCCTGGGCTTCCTCTTAGTCTACCCCGTATTCATGGTGGCATATGGCAGCTTTAGGGGGGGGCCTCCCGGAGATCCCGATCTCTCCTGGACCTTGGACGGCTACGTTAGAGCTTGGTCGTCTTCGGAGACCTATAAAGCCCTGATCATCACCTTCGCCTTGGCAGTGCCTAAGGTCCTCCTAGGGATTACCTTCGCCACCTTTTTGACTTGGGCACTAACCCGCACCAATACTCCCGGCCGGAGAATATTCGACCAGCTCATCTGGCTTAAAGTCTTCCTGCCGGCGCTGCCTATGCTGGTGGCCTGGCTCATCCTCGCCAGAGGCCGGACGGGCCTGATCAACGATTTCTTGATGCATACATTCAACCTATCCAAGCCTCCCCTGGATATCGGTACCTACTGGGGGGTAATCTTCTACGCTGTGATAACCGGCAGCACCATGTTTTACTTGTACCTGGGCCCCGCCTTCCGGAACATGGATGCCAGCCTGGAGGAGTCGGCTCGGATATCGGGGGCCAGCAGCCTGACGACCTTGCGGCGAATAACTGTCCCTTTGCTCATGCCGGCCATCGCCGGGGTGTCCTTGCTGTTTTTCTTGGTCAATCTCGCTACTTTTGAGTCGATGCTTTTCTTCCTGGCGCCCAAAGGGATATACGTCTTTAGCACTCTGATTTGGCACGAGGTGGGCAAGGTTCCATCGGACTATCCTGCCGCCATGGCCTTGGCTAATGCCTTCATGATATTCACCGCAGCCGTCATCTTACTCCAATTCAAGATATTGGGGGAGCGTCAATACACCACGGTTAGCGGGCGAGGCTTCGCTGTCAGGCTTATAGACCTGGGCCCGTGGAAGTGGGCATCCTTCACTGTTATAGCACTGTGGTTTACGCTCGGCCTCTTTGTGCCGATGACAATATTGATCCTGGGCACTTTTGTGAACACGTTTGGCCTCTTGGAGAACGGCTACACCCTGCGACACTGGGGAAAGGTCTTGAGTAACCCAGCTATCTTGAACAGCATTAAGAACACAGTCGTCCTAGGTGCTCTAGTGGGTACCCTGGGCACGATGGTATATGGCCTTATGAGCTATGCCTATCTCAGGACAAAACTAAGGGGTAGAAAGTGGTTAGAGGTTCTAAGTTGGGTGCCCCGGATGTCCCCGTCGATAGTGCTAGCGGTGGGTATTGTCTGGGCTGTCCTGGGCGGCGTGATCCCTGGCGCCAAGCATCTCTATGGCTCGCTGATTTTGATGGCTTTAATTGTTAGCGTGGAACATACGCCTGCAGGTATGAGGATGATGAATGGTGGCATGGTGCAATTAGGGCCTGAGCTGGAGGAGTCGGCCCGGGTATCGGGGGCCTCCTGGCTTCGAACGATGAGAAAGGTTGTCTTGCCTTTGCTAGCTCCCACATTGCTCAATTCCTGGCTTCTTTCTTTCCTCGTGGGAACCCGGGCCTTGCTTTTACTTCTGTTCATTTATGTGCCCTCCTCCAAAGTGCTGTCCATCGACATCTTTGAGCGTCTGCAATCCAACGAGCCTCAGCAAGCAGCGATCTTAGGGGTGATACTCACCGCCATCAGCTTTGTGGTGGCCCTTGCAGCCCGTTATGTAGCCGCCAGGCAGCGGCGAGCCATGGGTGGATTCATATAGAGAGCAAGTTTGAGAAACATCAGACCGAAGGCGGAATAAGCCGATTCCAGCGGCAGGCGGAGCCATAGAAGCCTTATGATGAAGGAAAAGGAGAGGCTATGTACCAGGAACCTGTAGGCCATGAGATGGCAGGGAACCTGCATTCTAAGCGCCTCCCCACAGCTTATGAGACGTTTATGGAGGAGCAAGGCATCCCTCTTTTCCGTGGTCTAGCGCTATACGACGTGAGACAGCAAGCCTTGGCGCCGTGGAAACGTATGGGGGGACGAGGGGCATTTATACACCTGGATAGCATGGAAGACCTGTGGGGGATGTACCTCGTTGAGGTGCCGGCCGGCGGAGTGCTAAACCCGGAGCGGCACATATACGAAGAAGTCTTCCTGGTCATCGAGGGGCATGGCACTACCGAGGTCTGGAGAAAAAGTGCCAAAAGGAGTGAGTGAAGGCTAAACAACCGAGCTCAGTCAAGCTGCAAAATACAATATTTAGTTGAGCCTGTCCTAGGAAGAAAGCAATTCCCTGAATCTGGGCCAGGCCCGGCGCCAAATTCGGAGGCGGGGGTTATGGGATAGGCTCACTGGTATTACTAAATCGATGGGGGTGAAGCATGGCTACTACTTATGACGAGTGGGTAGAATCCCAGAAGCTGCCCGTCCATAAAGGTCATCTCATCGAGGACATGAGGACGACGGAGCTGGGGTGGTGGGATGAAAGAAAATGTAACGCTGCCTTTGTCCAACTCGTAGGGGATGAGGATATAGCCGAAATCAGGGTCATCGAGATCCCACCGGGGAAAAGCATCGCCCCCTGGAAGTTCGGCCTGGACGAAATCTACTATGTGCTGGAGGGAAGGGGGTTAGCCACCATATGGGGCCTGCCGGGGATGGAGCGGAAGACCTGTGAATGGCAGGAACGCAGCCTGTTCGTAGCCCCTCGGCAGAGCTTCCGTCAGCTGAGCAACGCCCGGGGAGATAAGCCAGCCAGGCTGATGTCTTACAACTATCTCCCACTGGCTATGCAAGCTGTCAGAGACCCCAATTTCTTCTTCAATAACCCGTATGAAACGGCTCCCAGCGCCGGGAAGGAGTCGGAGGATTTCTATTCCGAAGCCAAAGCAGTATGGACTGAATCCGAAGAAGGTCGCCCAAGTGGGCGAGGAAATTACTATACCTGGTATGGCAACTTTTTCCCCGACATGGGGGCGTGGAGCAAACTCGATCCCCTCAGGAATCGGGGGGCTGGTGGCCATCGCGTTTACGTCGAAGTCCCCAACTCGTCTCTGAGCGCCCACATGTCGGTCTTCCCTGCCCAAACCTACAAAAAGGCCCACCGGCACGGCCCCGGGCGTTTCCTCGTCATCCCGGCCGGAGAGGGGTATTCCGTTTTGTGGGAGGAAGGCAAGAAAAAGATCGTGGTCCCCTGGCACGAAGCCAGCGCCTTCGTTCCTCCCATGCATTGGTACCACCAGCATTTCAATGTGGGCTCGACGCCAGCTCGATACCTTGCCCTTCATCCACCCAGGATCTTCACGGGCGGGTACAGTACAATGACAGACCCGGCACGCCAGATCGAATATCCCGATGAGGATCCCTGGATAAGACAGACCTTCGAGAAGGAGCTGGGCAAGAGGGATTTGACTTCCATCATGCCCGAAGAGGCTTATAAGGACAGGAACTATGAGTGGCCATACGGCGAGCCCGAAGGGGATTAGCCACCTATATAATGGGGAACTATCCGGTCGCTGAGCCGATGGCATGAACGATGAGCTGCACGGGCCTCACGAACATGCCGATCGCCTGGTCCTGGGGCCGGGGCTAAAGGCAGAGGACATCGAAGGGCTGGAGATGTTCACGCTGCGCAGCGTGGGCATCGACATCGGCTCTTCTACCACCCACTTGGTCTTCTCCAGCCTGACGTTGAGAAGAGAAGGGGCTTCCCTTTCAGCGCGATTCAGGGTCACCGACCGCGAGGTTCTTTATCGCTCCCCCATTTTGTTGACTCCCTATCTCAGCGAGACATTGATCGACGCCGATAAGGTTAAGGAATTCATCCACAGCGCCTATGTAGAAGGGGGCTTTTCCCCCTACGACATCGATACCGGCGCTGTGGTCATCACCGGTGAGGCCTTGAAGAAGGAGAATGCGGAGCCCATCGTAGACTTTTTCGCCCAGGAGTCAGGGAGGTTTTGCTGTGCTTCCGCTGGACCAAACCATGAGGCCCTTCTTGCCGCTTACGGGAGCGGAGCAGTGGCCCTCTCTCAAGATAAGAAGGCTACTGTCTTGAGCGTCGATATCGGCGGGGGAACTGCCAAGTTATCTATTATTCAACAAGGTGTGGTAACTCAGACAGCAGCCGTCAGTGTAGGGTCCAGGCTCATTGCTTTTGACAATTCAGGTATTGTCACCAGGATTGAAGAGCCGGCGAAGCGCATGGTCAGCCGATTGGGCTTTTCCCTCGGAGTAGGCAGCAGGATTTCCTTGAAGGAGCAAAATGCCTTCAGCGATTTTATGGCTGAGGTCCTTTTTGAGCTAATTCGAGGAGGCCCCCTATTGTTGGCCCAAGAGTTCATGATAACGAAGCCTTTGATGAATCATAATCTGGACCGTATCGAACACTTGATGTTCTCCGGAGGGGTATCAGAGTACATCTACGATCACACTAAGGTCTCCTACGGAGATTTGGGGCCGATTTTCGGCCAGAAAATCAGGGCTCGGATAGACAGCTCACTCAAGAGAAATTTCCTCTTGGAGCCTATCGAGGGAATTCGAGCCACAGTGATCGGAGCAGGAGAATATTCGCTACAAGCCAGCGGCGCTACCAGCTATATTTCTAGCGTCGATGCTCTACCTGTCTTTAGGCTCCAGGTGGTTCGCTGCTCCATAGACAGGGATTCCTCTGTGAAGAGAGTGGGAGAGACTCTCCGACAAGCCTTGGCCAAATTCGACCTCGATAGTTTTACCGATGGTCTAGCCTTTGCTATATCATTAGACAACTATCTTGACTATCAGTATCTCAGAAAGGTTGCTGAAGGCCTCGCTGCGGTCGTCAAGCAGTCAGGTAACCAGAAGGCTCCGTTGTTTCTGATCCTGGAATATGACGTGGCCAAAGCCCTGGGGGGTATCCTCAAAGAGGAGCTGGGACTTCATCAAGATGTCATCGCAGTGGACGGGATAGAGGTAGGTGACCTTGACTACATTGATATCGGTCGCCCCCTAGGAATAACGGAAGTTATCCCCGTCACCGTTAAGTCTCTAATTTTCCCGTAATTTTTCGAAGGAGGTTGTGATGGCTAAGTGTAGCTTCCCCCGCTACCGGAAAGGAGGTAAGCACAAACAAACAGTGGGCTTGACAGCGCAGCCGCGCTTTTATAGATAGGAAATTCGGTTAGGAGGAAGGGCTTTGTATAAGGAACCGGTAGGCCATGAGATGGCAGGGAACCTGCATTCTAAGCGCCTCCCCACAGCTTATGAGACGTTTATGGAGGAGCAAGGCATCCCCATTTTCCGGGGTCTAGCATTATACGATGTGAGACAGCAAGCCTTGGCACCGTGGAAACGCATGGGGGGACGAGGGGCATTTATACACCTGGATAGCATGGAAGACCTATGGGGGATGTACCTCGTTGAGGTTCCGGCCGGCGGGGTGCTAAACCCGGAGCGGCACATATACGAAGAGGTCTTCCTGGTCATCGAGGGGCATGGCACTACCGAGGTCTGGAGAGAAAGTGCCAAGAGGCAAACCTTCGAATGGCAGCCAGGCACTAACTTTGCGGTTCCCATCAATACTGCGCACCGCCTGGTGAACGCCACCTCCAGCCCGGCTTTGCTGCTCGTATGCACTGCAGCTCCGCCTCTCATGAACATCATCCAGAATCAGAAGTTCATCTTTGATAACCCCTTTAATTTCTCGGAACGATACGATGAGAGTGAGGATTACTTCAAACCCCGAGAGCAACTGGAGGCTGCGCCGGGACATGGGAGGGCCATGCTGCGCAGCAGCGTGATCCCGGATGCCGCCCACTGTTACCTTCCCCTGGACAATAACCGCGGCCCGGGGCATCGACATCTCTTTCCTGATATGGCCAACAATACCTATTTTATGGGCTTCATAGCCGAGTACCCCAGTGGGCGTTATTCCAAAGCTCACTATCATGATGCAGGGATGACTCTCATTTGTTTGCGGGGTAAGGGTTTCACCTTAAACTGGCCTGTAGAGCTGGGGCCACGCCCCTGGGAGACGGGGAAGGGCCATCTGGTCAAGCGAGCGGACTATATCCCGGGCGGTGTGGTAAGCGCGGCTCCGGGGGGCGGCAACTGGTTTCACCAGCACTTCGGCGTCGGCAAAGAGCCATTGCGGGTGCGGGCCATTGGTCACAGGCGTCCTCTCGGCGTCGGGGGCGAAGAGGTACTTGGGGCAGGCGCGGAGCTCGGCGAGGGCGGCTCTTCTGTAAGCTACCGTGAGGAGGACCCCTACGTCCGAAAGATTTACCAGGAGGCGCTGGCGAAGGAAGGCGTGAAGTTCGAGATGCCCGATTCGGTCTATGCCTAGTCAACTGAATGGAGCCGATGACGACTTATGAGAGAGTCAGCTCTAACACCCATCGCAAACGGCTCCAATATGGCCGGAGAGGATATCTACTGCCCATCCCGAGGCTGCTCTGAGCTAGCGGGGAAAGACGAGAGATTTGATGACTATGGGCACTGCACCTGAGGTGGCGATAAAGTCTCCAATATCAACGTAGTCGAATTCTCTGAGCTCAACACCATCGATAGATACCACTGGATTGGGGAGGCGCATCTCTTCCTTGAGATGTATGCCAAGTAAACCCCCCACATCCTCATCATATATTAACACCAGGGGATGACCATGACCGAGGATGGTTTCCATCCCAGTGACAATGCCTGCGCAGAAAGTATGAATTCGGTCGTAGGTCGCCGAGCCCTCCCAATGGAGGGCCAGGGCCACAGGTGAATTCGAGTTTAACAAATCGAAACGATTCAAGGTATGTTTGATAGCCTCCTGAACCATCACTGGATCGATATCATCTCCATCCAAACTGAAGTCAGGAGCGACAACCGGGATATTACGGATAGGGACAATATCCAGGGGCGATAAGAATATGGTGCTGCCGCTCACCTGGACAGTGTACTGAGAGGCACCAATGACCGTAGCTCTTATACCAGTCTTCGATTCCAGCATCGGAACCTCTATCCGTCCCACTCTGGCTTTAATCTCCTCTGCCAGAAGATGTCCCAGATCGCCGAATTGGTTGGCCTCGCGACCATAGATGAACTCTGAAACTCCACCAGAAAATGTGACGGCATCGACCTGGCTAACGTGGGCCAAAGGCGAGGTGCGGAGGAGTTTTTGAACCCGTGGGGAAAGAGACGCCAGGTTGATCACCTCGAATAGTGCATCTGCCATATAGGCCGCCATTGCCCTTTGCTCCCTTATCTCGATACGACGGCCCCGGCTCAGGTTTAGTCCCACAGCCTCCCCAATCAAGCGCCCTGCTTCTTCGAGGTTGGTGATGATTCTATTGCCGTCCCAGGCCACCAGGCGTGCGCCCACGTCTAGAGCCATAACATCCATTACCTTGCCCTGAGAACAAAGCGCTATCTTGGTAGTACCACCACCTATATCCACATTCATGACAGTGCGCTGCCCCTCAGCAGAAAAGGCTACTGCCCCCGAGCCATAAGCAGCCATTGTGGCCTCCAGGTTATCGCCGGCGCTCACTGCTACAAAGCGCCCTGCTTCCTGGGAGAACAAATCACCGATAGCACGCGCATTATGCCTCAATAGGGCCACCCCCGTCAGAATGAGGGCCCCTGTATCTATCTCCGCTCGACGCAACTTGGCAACTTTGTATTGTTCGTCTATGAAGCGACCCAAAACATTCTCATCTATTTTAGTGTCATCGATATATGGCGTTAGCAGAATTCCCGATTCGTGCACAATGGTGCGATTAACAGTCACATAGCGGTTGTTTTCCCGCTCCAGTTCCAGGCGAGAAAAGACAAGATGAGATGTGGATGAACCGATATCAACACCTACGCTGGTCAGTTGAATATGGTCCTCTTCAAGGAGATGACGCTCAGCTGCGGCAAAGCGAAAACCTTCAACCATTCGAGTAATAGAACTCCTTTCGTCTTTGGAGGGGGATTATATTCTAGGAACTTCCCTCTGTCAAGCTGTCAAGCTCGTATACAGGGTCAGGACATATCAGACAAGGCCTCCTTGCAACCCAAGAAATTTATACACTTTTAGTTACACTATTCTATTATGACAAGACTGTTGCCAAACAGCAAGTAAAAAGTATATCATGCGACCTGTACTCCAGCTTACGGTTGACGAAGCCGCTCAACCCAGTATAATTTGCCTGGAACGAGGAGCCTTCCCTGATGCGCTATGATATAACCCTACTAACCGATGACGACCTCTATCTCTTCAATGAGGGGTCTCACTGCCGTCTTTATGAGAAACTCGGAGCCCACCCAATGAAGGTAGATGGGGCTCCTGGAACCTATTTTTCCGTATGGGCCCCCAACGCTAGGCAAGTTTTCGTCATTGGAGATTTCAATGGATGGGATAAGTCGAGCCATCCTTTGCACTCCCGAGGGCAATCAGGGGCCTGGGAAGGATTCGTCCCCGGCATAGGCAAGGGCGCGCTATACAAGTATTTCATTGTCTCCCATCATCGCCGCTACCGAGTAGAGAAAGCCGACCCCTTTGCGCTATGGAGCGAAGTACCTCCCAAAACGGGCTCGGTGGTCTGGGATTTGGATTACTCATGGGGAGACGAGGAATGGATGCGAACAAGGCGAGGCCGAAACTCCCTCGACGCCCCCATATCCATTTATGAACTCCATCTAGGTTCCTGGCGAAGGGTGCCGGAGGAAGATAATCGCCCCCTCACCTACCGCGAATTGGCCCCTATTCTGGCGCAGTATGTCAATCAAATGGGCTTCACGCATGTCGAGCTCCTGCCTGTAATGGAGCACCCTTTTTATGGCTCCTGGGGTTACCAGGTTACCGGCTACTTTGCCCCCACCAGCCGCTATGGCACCCCCCAGGACTTCATGTATCTGGTCGACTATCTGCACCAGCATAAAATAGGTGTCATCCTCGATTGGGTGCCCTCTCACTTCCCCAACGATGAGCACGGCCCCGGTTTCTTCGACGGGACGCATCTCTACGAACATCAAGACCCCAGACAGGGGATTCATCCTGACTGGAACAGCTTTATCTTCAACTACGGCCGCGACGAGGTGAGAAGCTTTCTTCTCAGCAGCGCCCTGTTCTGGCTGGACAAATACCACGCGGATGCGCTGCGCGTGGATGCGGTGGCCTCAATGCTCTATAGGGACTACGGGCGTAAGAAGGGCCAGTGGATACCCAACGAGCATGGCGGGCGCGAGAATCTGGAGGCCATCGCCTTCTTGCAGCGCTTCAATAAAGAGGTCTATAAGAGTTACCCCGATGTCCAGACCATAGCCGAGGAGTCTACGGCCTGGCCCATGGTATCACGACCAGCTTATATCGGGGGACTGGGCTTTGGCCTGAAGTGGGACATGGGATGGATGCACGACACCCTGGAATATATGACCAAGGACCCTGTACACCGGAAGTACCACCACAACAACCTCACATTTAGAATGATTTACGCCTTCTTCGAAAATTTTGTCCTCCCCCTTTCCCATGACGAGGTTGTCCATGGCAAGAGCTCCCTTCTGGGGAAGATGGCGGGGGACGATTGGCAAAAATTCGCCAATTTGAGGCTGCTTCTGGGATATATGTATGCCCAGCCGGGGAAAAAGCTGCTATTCATGGGGGGCGAGCTCGGCCAGTGGCGAGAGTGGGCCCATGACTCTAGCCTGGACTGGCACCTCTTGAATTACCCGCCCCACGCCGGGGTTAAGCGATGGGTTGAAGACTTGAATAGGCTATACCGCAGCCAGCCGGCCCTCTATGAGATGGACTTCACGCCGACTGGCTTCGAATGGATCGATTGCAACGATGTGGAGCAGAGCGTGGTGAGCCTCATGAGGAAAGCGTCTTCTCCAGAGGATATTATAGTGGCAGCATGCAACTTCACACCAGTGCCCCGCCCAAACTATCGCCTGGGTGTTACGCGACCAGGGTTCTGGAAGGAGCTGCTGAACAGCGACGCCCAAGATTACGGAGGCAGCGGCTGGGGCAACCTGGGCGGCGCGGAGGCTGCCCCTATTCCCCTCCATGGCCACCCCTACTCCCTGACCTTCACCCTGCCCCCACTGGCTATTGTCTTCTTCAAACCCGCCTAGTAACAGGGCAGCGGAGAAGATTGGGAACATTATGCCCCGGGTCATTAGTGGCGATATGCCTCAGCTTTGATACGAGGCCCGCCACGCCTAGTTGTCCAGGGCACCCTTCCGAATCCACTCCTCTATGGCCAATATCTTCTCTTCAGACAGCGGCCCCCCGGGCGGCATGGAGATGCCACCCTCACCGCGCAGCACCTTCACCAGCAGGCTACCCTCGGGCTGGCCAGACACAAACAATGGCTCTCCTGCAGGTAGGGAGCTGGTCAGGGCCTGATAGGAGCTGAGATTCACCCCTTTCATGGCGACCCCTGCCCCGTGGCACCCAACGCAATTGGCCTTAAAGATGGGCAGGATGTCCTGGGAGAAGCTCACCTCGCCCAAAACAACCGGCGTGGGGGTTGAGCCGGGTGAAGGAGTAGGTAGGGGTGAGGTTGGGGACGTTTCCTGGGGAGGGACCTCCGGCCCCGGCAAGTAGGTCACGAACTGCTGCTGCGTCCGCACGTAGCTCGGGTCAGCCTCCTCCCACAGGCTAGCGTGGGTATCGGGGCCCCTCACTACTACAACAAAGATGAGAGTCAGGGCGACGGTAGTCAGGAACGCCAGGAGGCCCATGGGTAAGAGGAGCTGGCTCCTGTCGATTTTCTTGGTCGGAAACCCCCATTGATATGGCTTGCGAGGCGCAGACCTGATGGGCGGCGTCAGGCGGGCTCCTGTAGTCCGGCGTTTCAAGGCTGAACCCTCCCTTTCACGCTCAATCCGATGCTGTGGCTACTCTGAAGATAAGCAGCCCCACAAACATGAAGGTGCCCCAAATAGCGCTGAGCACACCCACAATGAACCACTTGCTGATGAAGGGTAAACGTATCCCCGACTCAGGTGTATAAAGCTGCTCATTTCCCTGCACGGTGAATTTGGTGATGTCCTGACTGGGGGCATAGCGGTCGCTCCCGTCATATCTAGCCACCATGTCCATCTCACCACCCCGCCGAGGCACATAATCCAGAGCAGCGACCCCCCCTTTATCGGTAGTCGCTTCGCCGATACGCATGAGCCCGCCGCTGCCGGACAGGAAGGAGGCCGAGATGTAGAAATGGACGACGGCTTGGGGGAGGGGCAGTCCATCCCCGGTCTCCAGCTTTGCCTCTATCCGAGCTGGCTCCCCCAGCGTTGCGGCGGTGGGGAGGCTCAAGGTGAGCCTGGTGCCAGCTGAATCCGGGTCCGCCAGGGCTATGCTAGAGGTTATCAGAAGCAGGGTCAAGGCGGCGAGAGCCAGGAATATCCTCCGCAGCCAGCGCTCCTTCACGGCAGGCATAGTCTCTTTCCTCACCGAGCTGAGCAGCGCCATATGCCTCCGGCTCCTCACTCCCTAGCTCCAGCCAGCTCAGTTGGCGAGGGAGCTTCTTCAACCGGCTTCGCCTCCATATGCTCTTTCACCTCCCAGACAGAGATGACGGGGAACAGTTTAGCGAAGGTGGCAATGATCAAGGCAAAGCCGGCAACAGATCCCGCAGTGATAGACCACTCTACCCATGTCGGGGTATAGGTGGCCGCCGGGTAGGGCATCTGAGGCACCCTCAGTTTGGGGACAACTACCAGAAATCGCTCGACCCACATGGCGATGTCCACCAGTATAGAGGCCACCACCAGGCCGGTGATGTTCCGGGTCCACGGCAACAGGATTATCAAGCCCGGGACCACCAGACCTCCCAGGATATAGCCCCAGTATAAAGGAGCCAAGTCTCCGGTCAGGATCATTCGGAGCAGGAAGAGCTCGCCTTCCGCCATCTTGTAGCCCGGCACCAGGTACTCCAGCAAGTTGAAGTAGGCCATGATGAGGACGAAGGCCCCCAGCATATAGCCCAAATACACAAATTGCTTCTGGGTCAGATACTCTTCCAGATGGAAGGCCTTCCTGAGGATGGCCATGACTATTATGATGGTGGCTATGCCCGAGAATATAGCGCCAGCGACGAAGTAGGCCCCATAGACAGTACTATTCCATCCCGCTCTCAGAGTCATAGCGAAGATGAAGGAGACCACAGTGTGCACGGACACAGCGATGGGGATGATGAGGATGGCCATGATGGTCATACCCGTGAGCAGATATCGCCTCTGTTTAGGAGTGCCCCTCCAGCCCAAGGAGGCGACTCGATAGAATATACGCTTGAAGGGGGACACTTGATTGCTCAGCTTATCCCGGCATAGGGCCAGGTCTTCTACCAGGGGCAGGAGAAGGTAGATGATGCTCCCAGTCAGATAGGTGCTTATGGCCAGGACGTCCCAGACCAGAGGGGACTGAAAGCGCCCGTGGATGATCATATTATAGACGCGGTCGGGGCGACCCATATCAATAAGAGGAAAGAGGGCACCTACGGAGAGGGCCACTACGGTTATGAACTCTGCCATACGGGTGATAGGGGTTCTCCAACCCGCCTGGGTCACCCGCAAGATGGCTGAGATGAGAGTGCCGGCATGGCTGATGCCGATGAAGAAGACAAAGTTGGAGATGTAAAGCCCCCAGGATACGTAATCCCGCATATCAGTTACTACCAGCCCCCTCCGTAGCTGGACAGAGTAAGCGTAAAGCCCCCAGCCCACAACGCCGAGCAAGGCCAGCATCACTAGTTTATAGAGGGGGCCGGTGCGGGTCAGTGGAGCCAGAACCGTTTTCTCCAGGCGCTCTTGAGCTTGGGTCGCGCTCACTGGCTACTTCCCCAGGGCCAGGTGACGGGGCGCAGGCCGGTCTGATAGGGGGTGCGGCCCACGTCCTGCCCGTAGCCAGGCAGATAAAATACGCGGGGCTTGGTGCCCAGCTCCTCTTTGAGCCTGAATGCTTGATTCTCTGCCAGGAATCGGGAGAATTGCACCACTTCTTTGGTATCGGTGGCAATATCCTCCTCCAGATCGCCATACCATATAGCTCTACGTGGGCATCCTGCCACGCAGAAAGGCACCATCCCCTGCCGGGCCATGTGGGCGCAGAAGCCGCACTTCATTACCGTGCCCCTTATGGCGGGCACCTGGCGCTCGATGTCATACTCGGCGAAAAGGGCCTCCGGTGGCAGGTCGGGGTCGCCCCAGTTGAAGAAACGGCGATTGTAAGGACAGGCCGCCATACAAATGCGGCAGCCTATACAGCGCTTCTGGTCAATGAGGACCACTCCCTCCGGCGTGGTGAAGGTAGCGCCCACGGGGCACACGTTGTTGCACGGGGCATTCTCGCACTGCATACAGGGCGTGGGCATAAAGTAGCTGCCCCCCATTTCAAACTTGTATTCAAAGACCTGGATCCACTGCATGCCATGAGGCACGTAGTGGCCCAGGATGCAGGCCTGGGTGCACTGGGGAGGCAGGTTCAGGCCGATGCAGCCGTCGCAGCGCCTGAGGTTGATGACCATGGCCCAGCGCCGGAGGCGGTGGGACTTCGTCGGTTCGGGATCAGCCGCAGCCCTGGCCTCCGTGCCCCCTAGCCAGGGGAGACGAGATGCGATGAGGGCAGCACCCCCTGTAGCCCCCAGCCACTTGAGCAAGTCCCGCCGGCTGAGCTTCAATCCCGAACCCATAGCGCCTCCCATATACTGCGGCTTACCTGTTATCCGATGCTATTTCTCTAGCCGGCGCCAGGCTCCGAATGGCGCTCAAAATATCTAGCGGGATGGGGATGATGGTGCTGTTCCGCTCCCCGGCCATCTCCACCATGGCCTGGAGGTACCGAAGGTGGATGGCCACTGGCTCTACGCTCAGAATCCTGGCGGCGGCGGAGAGGTTCTCCGATGCCATGCGCTCACCCTCGGCGTGGACCACCTTGGCCCGCTTCTCCCGTTCCGCCTCGGCCTGGCGGGCCATGGCCCGCTGCATGGTCTCGGGCAGAAGCACATCCTTGACCTCGGCCACGGTGACCAGGACCCCCCACGGCTGCTCCGTCTGCTCATCTATGATCTCCTTCAGCCGCAGGTTGATCTGGTCGCGGTGGGCCAGCAACTCGTCCAGCTCAGACTGGCCCAGGACGCTCCGCAGGGTAGTCAGAGCGATCTGGGTGGAGGCGCTGACGAAGTCCTCTACATTGATCACTGCCTTCTCGGCGTCCACCACCCGGAAGTAGACCACGGCGTCCACCTTGATGGTGACGTTGTCTTTGGTTATCACCTCCTGGGGCTCCAGGATGACAGTCAGGATACGGGTGTCCACCTTGATGAGCTGGTTAATGAGGGGTATGATGAAATTCAGGCCGGGGCTTCTCATCCCCGCGAACTTACCGAACTGGAACAGCACCCCCCGCTCCCACTGGTGCACCACCTTGATCCCCAGCCCTATCCAAGTAACCAGAGCCAGTCCGACGATAATTCCGACTATCACAATCACGATGGCCATCTTTTCCCCCTCCTTTCTTTATTTGCCAGGTTTTTAGGCCTTGTAGTGTGCCGTGCGCCTTTCTGAAGGGCTAAACCTGTGTGGAGGCCAGCCTCTCGCTGATGAGCACGTGCCTGGTCTCGTCCAGCCGGGAGGCCACCACACCGATGAGCCGGCTGAGCACCTCGTATCCCACCCGCTGGTCGCCCTTAAGCAGGTTCCTGAGCTTGAAGCCGTCCATGGCCAGGGCCTTGGTTGGCTCTAGGCACACCGCCGACATAGTATACTTATGGGGCTCCACCACCGCCGACCAGCCGAAAACGTCGCCCTTGGTGGCTACGTCCACGGTTATCCTCTTGCTAAACTGGGGCTGCGCTGAGGGCAACTGCATCTGGAGGGCCACCTTCCCCCGCTCCAGCACATAGAGGTCCTTGGCGGGGCTGCCCTCAGTAAAGATGGTGACCCCCGCCCCCCATTCCTGGGACAGAGAGATAGCGGCTAACCTCTCCAGGTCAGCCTCAGATAAGGAGTCAAATACAGGGCATTCTTTGAAGACTTGCTTCGATGTCATCTCTCTCCACCTGTGCCTCTACACGGCCTCCACGAGAAGAACCACGCCTCGGCCAGGCTGTAGCCACTGCTCTGGCAGCCAGGCTGAGCAAGAGGACGCCCACCCCGGCCGCAGCCAGGGCAACCCCTGCAGGAGCCAGCAGGAAGGTAAACAACAGGCCCAGGCCACCCAGGAGGGCGAGGCCACCCACCAATATACCCCTCTCGCTGGCGACCATCACCTTGCGCCGCAGGGCGGGCATCGCCTTCTCTCGGAGGGCGGTGAAGATGACCTGCTGCTCAAGCTGGGCACCACTCTGATTCGCTCTCCCATAGAGGCACAACTCCATACCTCCTTCCCCTTCGCTGTCCCGGGGAAGGGCTACGCCTATATGGCTCACCAGGAGAATCCTGGCCCTGGGCAGTTCCTGGAAGACGCTGGTGGCGGCATCCAGGCCGCCGATGCGAGATAGCCGAACTCCATCCAGGCCCATAATATGGGGGAGGCGATGGTCTACCACCATCAAGTCCGGACGCAGGGTTCTGGCCAGAGCCACGGCCTTGACGGCGTTCTCCGCCTCCCCGGCCACCATCCCTCCCAGCTCGTCTTGGACCACTCCTGCCAAGCTCTGCCGCACTTCAGGATATTCCGAGGCTACTATGGCACGCGCCTTCAGGCTTTTCATCGCCTCACCATCCATAATAAGACTATAGCTCGATGATTCCGACTTCAGTTTAGGGGATGTCCGGCAGCCTGGGAATCGGCTGGGCAATGGAGGTTGAGAAGAAAGATAGAGTGAATTTACGAATCCTTCAATCAGGGGAGAGCATCGTTGTTTCTATGTATGCCCGCCATCGGGCGTTTAGGGGATGGGAGATAGGACTGGAGCTGCTCAGGAATCCAGGGAAATGATGCCCTGGCGTATGGCGAATTTCACCAGCTCGGTGCGGCTGTGCAGGCCCAACTTGGCCATGATGTGGGCGCGATGGGTCTGCACCGTGCTCACGCTCAAGACAAGGAGGTCAGCGATCTCCTGGTTAGTGCGTCCTTCAGCGATGAGCCTCAGGACCTCCCTCTCCCTCTCCGTCAGCCCCTCGAAGCTCTCCCTGTCCTTGCCGGTGCGCACCCTCGTCAGGTAATCGCCCAAGAGCTTCTTAGCCATGGAAGGATACAGGAACACATCCCCCTGCCCCACCGTTCTCAGGGCGGAGACCAGCTCCGCCGAGGAGCCTCCTTTGACGAAGTAGCCCGAGGCACCGGCGTTGATGATCTGAAAAAAGTATTCGTCGCTCTCATGCATGGTCAGGGCCATAATCTTGACCTCCGGGCTCTGCTGCCTGATGTGGCGGGTAGCCTCCATACCGCTCATGCCTGGCATGGCCAGGTCCATCATGACGATGTCCGGCTTGAGCTGCCAAGCCTTCTCCACCGCCTCCTGGCCGCCGGCGGCCTCCCCCACCACCTCCATATCGGGCTGAGCCTCCAGGATGGCCCGAAGGCCATCGCGGACGATAGCATGGTCGTCAGCTATGAGCACCCTCATCTTGCTGGCCACGTCATGACCCCCTAACCCCGGCCGAGACCTCTATAGGGACCTCCACGGCAACCCTGGTCCCTTGCCCAACCTTGGAGCTAATATGGAAGATGCCGCCCATAAAGGTGGCTCGCTCTTGCATGCCCACCAGGCCTAGGGAGCGCTGCCGGCCGTCGGAGCCGAAGAAGGCGTCCACATCGAAGCCCCGACCGTCGTCCTCCACGGCTATCCTGACCTTGTTGCCCTCCAGTTGGAGCCGTATCCTGGCCGTGCGTGCCCCAGCGTGTTTGACGATGTTGTGCACGCTCTCCTGGGCAATGCGGAACAGAGCGGTCTCCACTGGTGGTGGCAGGCGATGGCTGAAGCCTTCAGCCTGAAAGTCCACGGCCACCCCCGCCGCCTCCAGATGGGCCTGGGTGTAGGAGCGGATGGCAGCCACCAGCCCCAGGTCATCGAGAATGGTAGAACGGAGGTCTTGCATCAGCCGGCGCAGGTCCTCCAGGAGGCCCACAGCGATGATCCTGGCGTGGGCCAGCTTATTCCTAATCTGGGTCTCGGAGGGCGACGCTATGTTCTCTGCGGACTCGATGCCCATGATTAGGCCGGTCAGGGCTTGCCCAGCTCCATCGTGGAGCTCTCGGGAAAGCCGTCGTCGCTCCTCTTCCTGGGCGCTGATGATGGCGTTGAGGAGCTGTCCCCTAATCTCTTCCTCTTTCTTGGTCTCCCGATAGAGCAAGGAGTTCTCCACAGCCAGACCCACTTGCCGCCCGATGGAGTCCAGGAGCCGGAACTCGACCTCAGTGAAGGAGGCCCCTCCTGAACAAGCCACGTTCATGACACCCAGAGCCTTCTCCTTAGATCTGATGGGCACACAGGCGAAGCAGACCTCGCGCCCCAAGGCCTCTACCTTCTCTCTGAGCACCGGGCACTGGGAGATGTCATTCACCACCTGGGGATGGCCCAGGCTCAACACCTGATGGCAAGCACAAGTAGCCTCTGCCACACCAGCCTGGGGGCACTGGAAAAGGTCGGGATAGCCCGCCCAGCTAGCCAATCTGAGCCTCTTGCTTCCCTCGTCAGCGATGAAGATGCCGCCGGCTTCGTCCCCGGTCACTTCCAGCACCTTCTCCAGAGCCATCCCCAGTACCTCTTCCAGCTCCAGGGACTGGCTCACCGCTGTGGCAACCGAGTTGAGGGCAAGGAGCTCCTGGTTACGGGCCACCAGCTCTTTCTGAACTTTAGCCAGGTCCTGGGCCATGTTGGCGAAAGCATTGCTGAGCTGTCCTATCTCATCCCGACGCCGGAGTCTGGGCACAGCATCGAAGCTCCCCGCCGCCACCCTGACCGAAGCGGCCGTAAGCACTTTGATAGGTCTGACCACTCCCTGCATCACAAGCCATATCATCAGGAAGACGCTGGCCACCACTATGCCTCCCAGGAGGATAAGCCTCAGCCTCAACTGTGCGATGAGGGCGAAGGCCTCCTCTTCCGATTGGCGAACGGCTATTCCCCAGGGAGCTCGCTCTAAAGGGGCGAAGGCGAGCACATCTTTGCGCCTTTGTGGAGAGCTCGCTGGCCCATGGCATCGATAGCATGTCCTGACGGCAGCTGTGTGTTGCGCCACAAGATTGGCAAAGTGCTCCGCGCGGTCGGTGGTCTCCAGTGCTTGGGGAGGGCGCTCCGGTTCCGTCCGGGCCATGACTACGCCGTTGCTATCTACGAGCTCGGTATAACCCGTCTCGCCCAGGGTTATTGGCTTGATGAATCCGCCGATGGCGGATTGGCCTATATCAATGGCCACGCTGAGGGCACCTATCATTTGACCTGAAGCATCGAAGACAGGCACTGTGGCGAAAACCTCGGGCGTCCCAACTGTGGGTAACTCGATCATGCTAGATATACTGGCTCCCCTTTCCTCCAGGCTGGAGGCGATGTCTCCAAACTTCGGGAAAACAACTCCCAAGGCCTCGGGGTGTTCCGATTCCACTTGGAGAACCAAGCCCGTTCTATCGAGGAGATAGACGCCGGTAGTAGCGATGCCTGACTCGGCTAGCACCATCCTCAACGATAAGGCCCGCTCTCGGAATTCTGCTGGCGCAGGTAATTTCCCATGGAAGTCAGCGTTGCCCCGAATGTGGATTAGAAGATGATTCAGCGTCTCATCCAGATGGCTGGCTACAGTTCTGGCCATGGTTAAGCGCTCTTCCAGGATGCGCTGGGTGCTATCGCTCATGGACTGGAGGCCGAGCCAGCTGAACAGGCCAAGGCCCAGGGCCAAGCCCAGGAAGACCAGCAGCCCAATCCTTTGCTGCAGCGTTAAATTGGATAAGAACCTCATCCCAGCCTCACCAGCAGGGTCATTACCTATAATTATACTAGTTCGTGAAACAAAATTCCTGGCAGAGTCTGCCAAGAGATTCTTGTCCCAGATATGCTTCGGGGAGAAGCACCAGTGTTAGTAAACGGCCCTATTTCTAGTGCCTTGTCTCACACTGTGTCTAGGAACTATACTGGACTTTAGCAGGTCCCTGGAACACCATGCTGCTTATCCCATTGAGGAGGGGCCGTGTCTCCAGGATTGCCCTATAATCAAGAGGGAGGAAAGAATTGCGCCTGAGCCATCTCCTGGGGCGAACGGAGCGCCAGGTTCCAGCCGAGGCTGAGACAGTGAGCCACCAGTTCCTGCTCAAGGCAGGCCTCATCCACCAGGTGGCATCAGGAGTATATGCCTATTTGCCTCTGGCCTGGCGCAGCCTCCAGAAGATAGCCAAAATCATGCGGGAGGAGATGGATGCCGCCGGCGGCCAGGAGATGATGATGCCCACCCTCCAGCCCCGTGAGATGTGGGAGGAATCGGGCCGAGCCCAGGCCTTCGGCCAGGCCCTGTTCGCCGTAACCGACCGCCGGGGCCGCCCCTTAATCCTGGCTCCCACCCACGAGGAGGTGGTGACAGACCTGGCCCGGAGATTGGTGCGCTCCTATCGTGACCTCCCCATCAGGCTCTATCACATCCAGACCAAGTTTCGGGACGAGCCCCGACCCCGGGGCGGTCTCATAAGGGTTCGAGAGTTCCACATGAAGGACCTCTACAGCCTGGACGCCGACGAGGCCGGCCTGGACCAGAGCTACCAGGCCATGGTCAGGGCTTACCGCAACATCTTCATCCGCTGCGGCCTGGAGGCTATCATGGTAGAGGCCGACTCCGGGGCCATCGGAGGCAAGGAGTCCCACGAGTTCATGCTCATCGCCGATTCCGGGGAGGACGAGGTGCTGAGATGCCCCCAATGCGACTACGCCGCCAACGCTGAGCGAGCCTCTTTTTACAAAGAGGCCATGCCATCGGAAGACCCTCTGCCTCCGATGGAAGTGGCCACCCCAGGGGTGAAGACCATCTCCGAGCTGGCCGCTTTTTTGGGCATGCCTCAGTCTCGCACCCTCAAGGCCGTGTTCTACTCCGCCGACGGCCAAGTGGTGCTGGCCCTTATCCGGGGCGATTACGACGTCAACGAGGTCAAGCTCAAGAACCTCTTGAAGTGCGCCGACCTGCGCCTGGCGGAGGACAGCCAGGCCCGGGCTGCGGGCCTGGTCCCGGGGTCAGCCTCGGCGGTGGGCCTCTCCTTCGACTCTGCTCTCCGAGCACGGAGTCCGCTCCGTTCCGAGAGTCCGCCGAGCGGACAGGGCGGACAGGGCAGGTCCCTGAAAGTGGTGGCCGACGATTCCATCGCCCTGGGGGCTAACTTTGTGGCCGGGGCCAATAAGCCCGATTTCCACCTGAGGAACGTGAATTACCCCAGGGACTTCCGCGTGGACACCCTGGCGGACATAGCGCAGGCCAAAGACAGCTACCCCTGCCCCCGATGCCGAACGCCCATGACCTCGGTCAGGGGCATCGAGGTGGGCCACGTCTTCAAGCTGGGCGATGTCTTCAGCCAACGCTGGGGCGCTGGCTATCTGGACCGGGATGGCGTCCAGAGGCCTATCGTTATGGGGTGCTACGGCATCGGCCTGGGCCGGCTCCTGGCCGCCGCCATAGAGCAACACCATGATGAGAGGGGCATCATCTGGCCCGTCGCCATAGCCCCGTATCACATCTATCTCTGCGCCCTGGGCATGGACAACCCTCAGGTGGCCCAGGCCGCCGAGGACACCTACCATAAGCTCACGGCCCAGGGCCTGGAGGTCCTATACGACGACCGCCAGGAGCCGCCGGGGGTCAAGTTCAATGACGCAGACCTTCTGGGCCTGCCCATCCGCGTCGTCCTCAGCCCTCGCACCCTCAAGGAGAGCCAGGCTGAGGTGAAGAAGCGATGGGAGGACAAAACCACCCTGACACCTCTGGAGAAGCTGCCCCGCCGGCTGAAGGCAATGGTAGCCTCAGCCAAAAAGACCTAATCGCCAGCTCCCTTTGAGCGTTTTGGAGCCGAAGCCCAAGCTCTGCTATAATTAACTCCGCTTGGAGAGGTGTCCGAGCGGTTGATGGTGCCGCTCTCGAAAAGCGGTGTCCCGAAAGGGACCGTGGGTTCGAATCCCACCCTCTCCGCCAGAGACCCCCGGGGAGCAAGGAAGATGAGCGGCAAAATCGCAGGGCGCAAATCGGCCAGGGAGAAGCTGCTGGAGAGCAAGGGGCTGCCCAGGGTGGAGGTAATCACCGATAAAATGAGCAAGCGTTGGGGCACAGGGACTATGGTCATCCCGGCGCCATTAGAAGTGAATGAGCTGATGAGGACCGTGCCCAGGGGCAAGCTCACCACTATAAATGACATCCGCGCTGCCTTGGCACGCAAGCACGGGGCCACCATCGGCTGCCCTATAACCACGGGCATCTTCGCCTGGATAGCTGCCCTAGCTGCTGAGGAGGCGGCGAAGGCGGGGGAGACGGACATCACCCCCTACTGGCGGACGCTGAAGTCCGGAGGCAAGATTAATGAGAAGTATCCGGGGGGCACAGAATACCAGGCGGCACGATTGACGGAAGAAGGGCACACCATCGAGGCCGGGAT
This sequence comes from Chloroflexota bacterium, assembly GCA_016210485.1. Taxonomy (GTDB): domain Bacteria; phylum Chloroflexota; class Dehalococcoidia; order JACQUD01; family JACQUD01; genus JACQUD01. The sequence goes on from JACQUD010000059.1 coordinate 25,456, forward strand.
GGGCAAGGGGCCGCCCCGGGTGCTGGATTTCGAGAGGCACATGGCAAGGCTGTAGCCCAGACCAGGCAGAGCGGAGAGGTGCTGGAGTGGCCGAACAGGCACGCCTGGAGAGCGTGTAGGGGGGTAACCCCCTCGTGGGTTCGAATCCCACCCTCTCCGCCACTTTTTGAAGACGCTCTTGTTTCTGTAGCCAGCGCTGAGTTGCTTCCTGATGACTATGCTTTATTTTCAAACAAGTTCTATTGTAATATAGATTAATAAGAAGGGCTTCCATGAAGAGATTGTCCATCCTATCTCCGGCCTTGCTCGTCCTACTATCCCTAGCTTTAGCATCCGGCTGTCAGAGGCCCGGCACTTCTCCCAGCCCAACGGCAACGCCGACTCCACAAACAGCTTTGACGCCAAGGACTACACCAGCTGGGACGCCCAGCCCAACTCCAACGTCGACCCCAAAGGCCGCGCTAGCCGGAACGCCTAGCCCAACTCCAGTGCCGACGCCGATAGCGACGACTGTGCTCCCAAGCCCGACTCCAACACCACTCCCTTTGTTTCTCACCATTATGGAACCGGCAGATGGGAGCGTTGTTGAAGCAAGCTCCATTACCATACGGGGACAGACACTCCACGGAGTTGTCGTTAGCGTGAATGGCGAGCTGGTAGATGTGGACTCCAATGGTAACTTCTCCTGGCAGGTCGCCCTGGACGAAGGCTCCAATATCATTGACATAATTGCTAGCGACGAAGCTGGTAATGAAGTGACGGCCCAGCTCGTCGTGTCTTTTGCGCCGTAGTAGCGCCCCAACCAAACACCTCTATCGGCGTTATATATATAGAAGGGATGAAGAAGGGATACAGGAGGCTAGCATTCTGGTGTCCCTGGTGCGTCCAAGCCTAAAGGAGGTACAAAATGAGACCCTTGATGAGAACTGCTTTGATGTTGGCCTTAGTGGCGGTGTTCGCTTTAGTCAGTGTGGGCGCTGCCCTGGCTCAAACGCCTGCCCCAAACCTCGAGGTGAAGGGGGCGATAAGTGCCATAGACAAGACGGTGACGCCACCCACCGTGACTATCACGCCAAAGGAAGGCTCGCCCGTCACTCTGAAGATAGTAGCGAGCACCATAATCATAAAGGCTGGCTTGGGCAAAGCTAGCCTAGATGACTTGGCAGTGAACGATCGCGCTGTAGCTACCTATAACCAGACTAGCATGGAAGCAAGCAGGCTCGCAGTCAGTCAACCCATAGCGAAACACCACACCTTTGTGGGCACTATTAAGAGCAAGGCATCTGCCAGCTTCGTCGTAACCACGAAGCAGGGCGATGCGACTGTTAACGTCAATGCCCAGACAAAATACAATGTCCCCGGGGTAAAGAACGCCACCTTGGCCAATTTCAAGGAAGGGGACAAGGTCGCTGTGCTGGCGGTGGAGACCTCTAGCGGCAACCTGGTGCTCCACGTTGTTCTAATCCCCGGCAAGCCAACTTTCATTCACCGCGTGGGGACTGTTGATGCCTACGTAGCAGGCACGAGCATTACGCTCAAGGATAAGAAAGGCGAGCTCTCCACTTTCATAGTAACCGCCGACACCAAGATAGTTTTGAAGAGGGGAGCTACGGCGGTGAGCATCGGTGAGCAAGCCATCGTCGTTGCCAGGCGGAACCCAGCGACCGACCAGTTCACTGCAATGTCCATCTTGGTCTTTGGCGCCAAATAGCTGAAATTCCAGAAGGAGCCTAAAAGTCAGGCTGGGCTAATATGGCCCAGCCTGACTTAACATCTGAGACTTTTCATCTAGATAATCCATGACCCGTCTCACATATAATAGATAGAAACTTTCCCCTTTGAATTTATCTCGGCCTCTGCTATACTTCTTGGGGTTTTCAGATAAACAGGAGGATAGGATGCCCGTAGTAGCGATTGTCGGCGGGCAGTGGGGGGATGAAGGTAAGGGTAAGGTTGTAGACCTCCTGGCGGAGCGGGCTCACATGGTGGTGCGCTACTCCGGAGGCAGCAACGCCGGCCACACCATCGTCAACGACCTGGGCACCTTCCGTCTCCACCTCATTCCTTCGGGCATCTTCCACCCCAAGGTATCCTGCCTCATCGGCAACGGAGTGGCCCTGGATCCCGCAGTTCTCTTGAGGGAGATAGAGGAGCTGACGGGCTGTGGCGTCAAAATGGGCCGGCTCTACATCAGCGACCGCGCCCACCTAGTGATGCCATATCACACTCTCATCGACAAGCTGGAGGAGGAGGCCAGGGGCGGCGGGGCCATCGGCACCACCCTGCGAGGGATAGGCCCTGCCTACGCCGATAAGATAGCTCGCCAGGGGCTGCGCACCTGCGACCTCTTGAGCGAGAACGATCTCCGGCAGCAGCTGCGCCCAATCCTGGAGCAGAAGAACCGGCTTCTGGCCCGGCTCTACGAGGCGAATCCCCTGGACCTGGACGAGATAGCACAGCTCTATATCGAGTATGGCCACAAGCTGGCCCCCTACATCCGGGACACTGGGGAAATGGCGCGGCAGGCCGTGGCCTCGGGCCAGCGGATAGTGCTGGAGGGCGCTCAGGGTACCATGCTAGATGTTGACTTCGGCACCTACCCTTACGTCACCTCATGCTCACCCTCAATAGGTGGCGCCCTGACCGGGCTGGGGCTGGCCCCATCCGCCATTGCCGAGGTCGTGGCGGTGTTCAAGGCCTATACCACCCGGGTGGGCAGTGGCCCCCTGCCCACGGAGCTGGCCGATGAGACGGGCCAGCTCATCCGGGAGCATGCCCAGGAGTTCGGGGCCACCACAGGTCGGCCCCGGCGCTGCGGCTGGTTCGATGCCGTGGTTGCCCGCTACGCCGCCCAGGTCAACGGCTGCACCGCATTCGCCATAACCCGGCTGGATGTTCTGGATATCCTGCCCAAAATTAAGGTCTGCGTGAGTTATGAGGCGGAGGGCAAAAGGCTATCCCGACCCCCCGCCTCCACAGCCCTCATGGAGAGGTGCACCCCCATCTACGAGGAGATGGAGGGCTGGCGGGAGCCTATCACGGACATTCGCCGCTTCGCAGACCTGCCCAGGGCCGCCCAGGCCTACGTCCGCCGTCTGGAGGAGCTAACAGGCTGCCCCGCAGCCATTATCTCGGTGGGGCCGCGTCGGGAGGAGACAATAGAGGTCAGACCTCTGTTCTGAGTGAGGTCGTCCCTCTCATTTTTCAGTCGCTGCGCTTCCTCAGAATGGCAAAAACGAAGCGCCTGCTAGAAGCTAGAGCACCAACTCCCCCAGCTCAAAAACAGGGCCTTCTTTGCAGACGCGCTTCAGGCCATGGCGAGTGAGAAGGCTGCAACCCAGGCACAGCCCCACCCCACACCCCATCCTCTCCTCCGTGGACATCTGGGCCGAGGCCATGACGGGATGCTTTGCCATCAGGCCCTGGAGGCTTCGATACATCTCTAATGGGCCGCAGGCGAAGACCTGACTATGTCCATCCAAGAGTCGGGGCAGGACATCGGTGACTCGACCCTTCTCCCCAGCGGAGCCATCGTCGGTGGCCAGGACGAGGTTCACCCCGGTGGGGATGAGGGAGGAGGGATAGAGGAGATTGGCGGCCCTGGCCCCCAGGAGCAAGGTCACCCTCAGATTTTGGGACAGGGCAGATTCGGCCAGGGCCAGGAGGGGAGCGATGCCCAGGCCGCCGGCGGCGGCCAAGATGGGGCCCACCGACCTAAGCTCGAACCCTCGGCCCAGGGGGCCCAGGACATCCAACCTATCTCCAACTTGCCGTTCCGCCAACCATCTCGTCCCTTTCCCCATCACCTGAAAAAGCAGAGCCACCTGGCCAGCCCTCCCCCCCCTGCCCAGACGATGCAAACTCAACGGGCGGCGCAAGAGCATCTCCGAGCCGCAACTCACCATGAAAAACTGGCCAGGCTGCGCAGCCGAAGCCAACTCTGGGGCCTCTAGCCAAAGGAGGTAGACCTGGGGCATGACCTGGGATATTTCGGTTATGGCACAGGCTTTACGGAGCAAGCTACCTCCTTATGAAGGGCTACCTTTGCTCTTCCAAAGGTGCTAGATATTGCGGCAGGGGCAGCACCGAGTAGTTCAAGGATGCGTTCTTCAGACATTCCACCACCACTCGGACTGTGTCCAGGGAAGTGAAGCAGGGAATTCGCATCTCCACGGCTGTTCGTCGGATCTCGAAGCCATCCTGCAAGGGGGTTCGTCCCCCGGTGAGGGTGTTGACCACCCCCTGGACTGTGCCATCTCGGATAATATCCACCACGTTGGGGCTGACCCCGGAGAGCCTCTTGCTGACCATGATGACAGGCAGGTTCAAGGCCTGGATCATAGCCGCCGTGCCCTCCGTGGCATAGAGGCGGTAGCCCACGGAGGCCAGGCCCTTGATGAGGGGGATGGCCTCGGGCTTATCCCGGTCGGCAATGCTAAGGAGGATGCCGCCCTGGGGAGGCAGCATCAGCCCGGCGGCCAAGAGGGCCTTGGCCAGGGCAGGGGGATAGGAGTAGTCTATGCCCATAACCTCGCCGGTGGACTTCATCTCCGGCCCCAGATAAGTGTCCACCCCGGTGAGCTTGGACATGGAGAAGACGGGGGCCTTCATGGCCACCAGCTTCTGTTGCGGCCAGAGCCCGCCGATATACCCCTGCTCTTTGAGGCTTCGTCCCAGCATCACTTGGGTGGCTACTCGAACGATGGGAACCCCGGTGGCCTTGGACAGGAAGGGGACGGTGCGGCTGGCCCTGGGGTTGACCTCCAGCACATATACAGAGGAGCCCCGCCCATCCCCATTGACCATGATGACCATCTGGACGTTCATCAATCCCTTCACCTGAAGGGCCAAGCCGATGCGGGTGGTGTAGTCCACGATGGTGTCTGCCTCCTCGGCGGTGAGGCTCAGGCCGGGATAGACGGCGATGGAGTCGCCGGAGTGCACCCCAGCCCGCTCGATGTGCTCCATGATGCCGGGGATGAGGACCAGCTCGCCGTCGGCGATGGCGTCCACTTCCACCTCCCTACCCTGGAGGTATTTATCCACCAGGATGGCCCGGCCTCCCCCGGCCTCCGCAGCCATCTCCAGATAGCGGATAAGCTCCGAGGCATTATACACAATCTCCATGGCCCGCCCTCCCAGGACATAGCTAGGGCGCACCAGGACGGGGTAGCCGATGGCCTGGGCCACCTGGAGGGCCTCGTCCACGGTGTTCACCACCCCTCCGGGGGGTTGGGGTATGCCCAGCCGAGCGGCGAAGTCCTCGAAGCGGCCCCGGTCCGAGGCGATGTCTATGGCCTCAGCGCTGGAGCCCAGGATGGCTAGGCCGGCCCGGGCCAGGGGCAGGGCCAGGTCTATGGCCGTCTGCCCCCCGAACTGGACGATGGTCGGGGGAGAGCCACCCTCTCCCGCCTCGTTCTCCAGGATGTCCCGCAGGCTCTCTTCGTCCAGAGGCTCGAAGTAGAGGCGGTCTGAGGTATCGAAGTCCGTGGACACCGTCTCTGGGTTGGAGTTGACCATGATGGCCTTGTGGCCTGCCGACTGCAAGGCCCAGGCGGAGTGGACGCTGCAGTAATCGAACTCTATCCCCTGGCCGATGCGGATAGGCCCCGACCCTACCACCACCGCCTTGGCGCCCTCCAGGGGCAGGGCCTCGTTCTCCTGCTCATAGGTGCTGTAGAAATAGGGGGTCAGGGCCTCAAACTCGGCGGCGCAGGTGTCCACCATCTTGTAAACTGGGCGTATCCCCCAGCCCTGGCGGGATGCGCGCACCTGCTCGGGGAGGCGATCGGCCAGGGTGCCTATCTGGACATCGGAGAAGCCCAGCCGCTTGGCCTGCCTCAGAAGGTCGGGGGTAAGCGGCTCGGAGAGGAGGCGTTTCTCCATTTGGACTATTCCCAGGAACTGGGTCGGAAACCAGGGGTCGATGCCGGTGCGTCCGGCCAGGGACAGCGGCTCGGCCCCCCGACGCAGCGCCGCCATGAGTGCCCAGAGGCGAATATCGTTGGCCTCCAGAGGGAGAGCATCCGTCCCTTTCTCCCGCCATTCGCGGTCCTCCCACAGGAGGGAGCGCCGCCCGAACTCCAGGGAGCGCACCGCCTTTTGCATAGCAGCGGAGAAGCATCGGTCTATGGCCATGGTCTCCCCCGTGGACTTCATCTGGGTGCCCAGGTCGCGCTCCCCCAGGCTGAACTTATCGAAGGGCCAGCGGGGTATTTTGACCACACAATAGTCCAGGGCCGGCTCGAAGGCAGCCCGAGTCTTGCCGGTGACGGCGTTAGGAATCTGGTCCAGGGTCTTGCCCACGGCGATCTTGGCCGCTACCCGGGCGATGGGGTAGCCCGTGGCCTTGGAGGCCAGGGCCGAGGAGCGGCTCAGCCGGGGGTTGACCTCGATGACGTGGTAGGGAGCGGGGCCGCTCCAGGCCGGCACGTCGAAGGCTCTGGCCACCTCCGGGTGGGGGGCCAGGGCGAACTGAATGTTGCATCCGCCCTCGATGCCCAGGGCCCGGATGATCTTCAGTGAGGCGCTGCGCAGCATCTGGTACTCCTTGTCGGAGAGGGTCTGGCTGGGAGCCACCACGATGCTATCCCCGGTATGGATGCCCATAGGGTCCAGGTTCTCCATGTTGCACACGGTGATGCAGTTGTCGGCGCCATCCCGCATCACCTCGTACTCCACCTCTTTCCAGCCCTGGAGGTATCGCTCCAGGAGGACCTGATGGATGGGGCTGGCCGAAAGCCCCCCGGCCACCACTTCCTCCAACTCCTCCCAGGTGCGGGCGATGCCTCCCCCCGTCCCCCCCAGGGTGTAGGCGGGGCGCACCACCAGGGGCAGGCCCAGGCTCTTAGCCACGGACCGAGCCTCCTCCAGGGAGGTAACCGTCCGGCTCTCGGGCACCGGCTCGCCTATCTCCTGAAGGAGGTCCTTGAAAAGCTGGCGGTCCTCGGCCTTCCTTATGGACTCGATGGGGGTGCCCAGGGAGCGGACGCCATATTTGTCCAGGACGCCGGCCTGGGCCAGGGCCACGGCCATGTTCAGGCCCGTCTGGCCACCCATGGTGGGGAGCAGGCCATCGGGCCGCTCCCGCTCTATGATGCGGGCCACCGCCTCCACGGTGAGAGGCTCGACGTAAACGATGTCGGCGATGCCCTGGTCGGTCATGATGGTGGCCGGGTTGGAGTTGACCAGGACGGAGATGACTCCCTCCTCGCGGAGGGCCTTGCAGGCCTGGGTGCCGGCGTAGTCGAACTCCGCCGCCTGCCCGATGATTATCGGGCCGGAGCCGATGACCAGGACCTTGGGGGGCTTAGGCATGTTTTCTTTTAATCATTCGGCCTCTCCCGCACGATGGCCGCCTCATAGACCAGGGGGTTGCACCGGCGATAGTCTATCTCCCCTTTGTGGTTCAGCACCGACTCCTCGGCGTGGACCGCTACCACCTCGGCGATGAAGAGCAGGTGGGAGCGCAGGTCGATAGTGTGAGTGAGGCGGCACTCGATGTTGATGGGGCAGGCGGCCACCAGGGGGGCCTTCACTTTGGCTGCCGGGGATAGGGCCAGGCCGGTCCGAGCCACCTTATCAGTGTCCCGGCCGGTGGTCGTCCCTATCAGGTGGATGGCGCTGAGCAGGGCCGGCGTGGGCAAATTTACGGTGAACTCCCCGCCCTCCTGGATGAGGCCCATCGAGTAGCGGCCCCGGCGCAGGGACATGGCGACCTGGGGCGGCTCGGCAGCTACGGAGGCGATGCGGTTGACAGCCAGGAGGTTGGGCTTCTCCAGGGTGCCGCAGACTACGATGACCAGGGGCACCGGATAGAGCACTGTGTTGGGTTCCAGAAGCCTTTTCAAATCACCTCACCCCTCCGAAAGCTTTCAGCTTTGCGGAGTCCGATGAGTGCGACGTCATCGGACCTCGGTCCCCCTCTCCTGGAAAGAGAGGGGGAGGAGAAAAAGCTGGGGACACCCCCAGGCCCCCGACTGAGAAGTTCCCGTCCTCTTACTTCTCTCTGCAATAGATTTCCCCTGTCTTCGAAGCAAGCGAAACCCTGTCAAGCAGCAGCTCTTCAAGACTGTGTCTTCCCTCCAGTACCAACACGATGTCTTGACCATCCAAGAGTATGATTTTTTGTTCCTTGCCCTCTTTCAGCGCTTCAACTGCACCCGTGGAATAGCCATTAACCGAAATAAAGAACCCACTTGCGATATGGAACTTTCCTTCGACTTTACCTCGAAACTCATACAATGGAGCCGTCGAAACAGGCTTGTCTGTCCAAGTAGCCTCAACCAAGAAGATGTTACTACCAAGCCAGAAGCTGCCATCGATCTGTTCACCCCTCGTATTGAAAGGCGCGCCCATCTTCAGCCCAAACGCACTCCAAAGCTCCTGCAAGAAATCCTGGAAGCGATAGCCTCGCTTCTGATGATCAGATTCCGCGATAATGCTTCTAAATGAATCATTCAGTTGAGCAAATTGGGCGGCCGTCTCTACTGCCTTGTCTTTGTCACTAGCCTTACCTGGCTGTCCCTTGCTTTCTGTCACCTTCTCCCGCACCAGCACATCCAAATTGGTAGCTACGCGACTGCTCTCATTCAGCCATTTATGCATTGCAACCACGCAACGTGTGTTTCCCGTGTTTACGAGGTCTCGCAACACTCCGTCGACCACAGCGCGCTTGGAAGGTCCATAAACCCATGCCAAGCCCTTCTTTTGAGAAACGGGATACCGAGCGATAATATTGGCTGGGACACCACAATCCCGGAAAAATGTTCTTAATTCACGGTGCGATAGCTGGACAAGCTGTGTGCTCAAAAATTGAATCAGTTGATATTCCTGGTCCGTGAGCATTCTAGCCTGCTTGTCCATGACCTTCCCTCTCCACAAACCTCTGGAGCACATACACATTGTCCAGGGGGCCAGGGGAGGCCTCCATCCGCTCCATGTCAGGCACTCTCCGCCCCGTGCAGCTTCACGCCCGGGATAGTCTGGAAGTGGCGATCCAAGGCAAATATGGTGCCGTCATTCTCTATGGCCAGGGCAGCCACCAGCAGGTCTGTGAGCGGTATCAGGCGACCCCGGTTGCGTAGATGAAAAGCCATCTCCCCAGCCCTGGCCCAGGTATCCTGAGTTGCCTCCATATAGGGTAAGGCCCGCAGCACGCCCTCCAGCCGCAACCTTTCTCCCTCAGTGCGCGCACCTTGGAGCACCTCCGCCAGAACCACCCCCACCATTGAAACCTCCCCTTGCCTCAAAAGGTTGCCCACCGCCTGGCCCTCTGGCGAATCCGGCGATCTGAGAAAAGGGACCCAGGCTGAGGTGTCGACGATTACCACTGCATCTCCTTGAGCTCCAACTCCTCCAGCTCTCTCCAGTTATCCACCAGGTCAACCTTGCCGGCCATACTGAAGAGCTCGTCGATCTTTTTGTTACGGAGATACTCCTCCAGAGCCTTGTTCACCGCCTTGCTCTTGCTCTTCTCCTTGGTGAGCTTGGTAACCTCTTCAACGAGCCTCTCATCCAACTCCAGAGTTGTGCGCATTATTATCCTCCATCAATTTGTCGCATCACTATTATACATCATTCTTGCGCACCATATCCACAAACCTCTCGAACACATACACGTTGTCCAGGGGGCCAGGGGAGGCCTCGGAGTGGTACTGGATGGCGAGGATGGGCAACTCCCGGTGCCTCAGGCCCTCCACGGTGCCGTCGTTGAGGTTGATGTGGCTCACCTCTACCTGGGGGGGCAGGCTATCGCCGTCCACGGCGTAGCCGTGATTCTGAGCGGTGATGTAGACCCGGCCCGTCTGGAGGTCTTTGACGGGGTGATTTCCCCCCCGGTGGCCGAACTTGAGCTTGAAGGTCCGACCGCCGAAGGCCCTCCCCAGCATCTGATGCCCCAGGCATATCCCCAGGATAGGCACCTTCCCGATGAGGCCCTTCACCGTCTGCTCCATGTAGCCCAGGAGGGCGGGGTCGCCGGGGCCGGGGGAGAGCACCACCCCTCTCGGCTCCAGGGCCAGGACATCCTCCGCCGAGGCCGTGGCCGGGACCACGGTGATGGCACAGCCCAGGCCCGACAGGAGGCGCAGGATGTTGAGCTTGAGGCCGCAATCGATAGCCACGATGTGCGGGCCATCGGGCGGCCCCTCCCAGCGATATAGCGAAAGAGTGGTCACTTGAGGAACGAAGTCTATGAAGTCGTAGCGAGGGACGACTTTGAGGCGCTCCAGGGCCTGCGCCGGCGACTCGTCCGAGGTGATGGTGCCCATCATGACGCCTTTGGTGCGTAGCTTGCGAGTAAGAGCACGGGTGTCCACACCACAGATGCCAGGGATGCCCTGGGACTTCAGGTAGTCGTCCAGCGTCCCCTGGCTCTGCCAGTGGCTGGGGATGAGGCAGGCCTCCCGCACCACCAGCCCCGCCGCCTGGATGTGCCGCGACTCTACAGCCTGATCGTTGATGCCGTAGTTGCCGATGAGGGGATAGGTGAGGGTCAGGATCTGTCCCCGGTACGAGGGGTCGGTGAGCATCTCCTGGTAGCCGGTCATGGAGGTGTTGAAGACGACCTCTCCCTGGGCCCGGCCCGCGGCGCCGAGGGAAAGCCCCTCGAAGACCGAGCCGTCCTCCAGGACAAGGAGGGCGCTAATGGGTGTCATGTTCGCCCCTGAGACGCACCAATCCTAACTCCGTTGCCCGTTGCTTGACCATCTTGTCTGCCTCAATAAAGTGATCCCATATCCTTATTAACTCTGCCCTGCCGCTGGCATATAGCGAGGCAGCGTTTGTGAGGCCGATAAAGGGCGAAACTCCAGGCAGCCCATCCTCAAGAAAGAGAGCATTGTGGTCATACCAGTCCCTTGCTTCCTCGGCGAGTCGCTTTAAATCTACATTTTCTGCTGAGTCCGGCTGCTGCGGGTTAGCACGGCTAATAGCAACGTTGAGCTTCATTAACCAGGCGTAGGCTTGTTGCACACCAGTCAGTCGCTTCTCGAATAAGGTTCGTTTGTACCACTCCTGGTAGTCGTCACGCCGTTCAGTGGCCCTTTGCTGCTGGTCAGCCTTTCTGGCGCGGTCATTGAACCAAAGATTGATCAACGAGCCCAGCAATACTATGAAGCCACCGATCAAGGCGCCTTGTGCTGTCTCGTTCATCCCTGGAACACCACCTTTCCCCCGTAGATGGTAGCCATGGCCTTGCCCCGGAGCACAGCCCCGGCCAGGAGGGTGTTCCTCCCCTTGGAGGCGAAGGCCTCCGGCTCCACCGTCCACTCCGCATCGGGGTCGAAGACAGTAACATCGGCGGGGGCGCCCGCCTGCAATGTGCCCAGGCCGGGGATGCCCGCCGCCTTGAGGATTCGAGCCGGGCCTGAAGTCAGGAGGGCGATGAGGTCGGGCAGCCCTATCTCCCCCCGGTGCACCAGGCCCAGGAGGAGGCCCAGGGCCGTCTCCAGCCCGCTGATGCCTGAAGCCGCCAGGTCGTACTCGCACTCCTTGTCCACCCGGGTATGAGGCGCGTGGTCGGTGGCGATGGCGTCGATGATGCCATCCTTCAGCCCCTGAATAAGGGCTGCCACGTCCTCTTTACTGCGCAGAGGCGGGTTGACCTTAGTCCGGGTATCGTAAGGGTGAAGGCCGGGGAAATCCGGCGACTTGCCCAGGACCAGCTCGTGGGTCAGGGCCAGATGGTGGGGGGTGACCTCAGCGGTGATGGGCAGCCCCTTCTCCTTGGCCAGGCGCACCAGCTCCACCGAGCCGGCGGTGGATAGGTGCTGAAGGTGCACCCAGCCTCCTGTAAGCTCGGCCAGGAGGATGTCTCGGGCCACGGCCACCTCCTCAGCGGCGGAGGGCATCCCCTTGAGGCCCAGGCGGGTGGCCACCCAGCCCTCGTGCATGACGCCGCCCTGGGAGAGGCTGACATCCTGAGGGTGATCCATGATGGGCAGGCCCAGGGGGAGAGCATACTCCAGGGCGTGGCGCATAAGCCTGGTCGAGGCCACGGGGTCTCCGTCGTCGCTGAAAGCCACCGCCCCGGCTCCGGCCAGCTCCGCCATCTCCGCCAGCTCCTGGCCCTTTCGGCCCTGGCTAACACAGGCCACGGGCAGGACCCGGACAGCCCCCAACTCCGCCGCTCTCCGCAGCACGAACTCCACCGATGCCAGATTATCGAGGGGAGGATTGGTGTTGGCCATGCAGCAGACGGTGGTGAAACCGCCCCGGGCTGCAGCCAGCGTCCCCGTGGCGATGGTCTCCTTCTCCTCGAAGCCCGGCTCCCGCAGGTGACAGTGGAGGTCGATGAACCCTGGACAGACCACGAGCCCTTTGGCGGGAAGAATTTGAGCAGGCTTCTGGGGAGGCGGCTCCCCGGGCTTGCCGACCCAGGCTACCTTACCCTCTGCCAGAAGGATGTCGCCAGGGGCATCCAGGCCCTGGGAGGGGTCTATGAGATGCCCGCCCCGGATGAGAAGGGCGTCAGTCCTCGGCATGGCCACCCCTTGCCAGGAGATATAGTAACGCCATGCGCACCGCCACCCCATTGGTGACCTGCTCCTCTATAGCCGATTGAGGGCCGTGGGCCACCTCGGGGGATATCTCCAGGCCTTCGTTCATAGGGCCAGGATGGAGCACCAGCGCGCCGGGCCTGGCCCTAGCCAAGCGCTCCGAATTGAGCTGATAGAGCCGAATGTATTCTCTCAGGCTAGGGAGCAGCCCCGCCTCTTGTCGCTCCCTCTGGAGGCGCAGGGCCATGACCACGTCGGCCCCCTCCAGGGCGGCCTCGGAGCTAGTCTCTACAATCACATCAGGGTAAGCCTTTTCTATATCTGAAGGCAGCAGGGTGGAGGGGCCACAGAGCACAACCTGGGCGCCCATGGCCATCAACCCCCAGACATTGGAGCGGGCCACCCGGCTATAAGCGATGTCCCCAATAATGGCTACCCTGAGGCCCTCAATGCTCCCCATCCTTTCTCGGATAGTGAAGAGGTCCAGGAGGGCCTGGGTGGGGTGGGCGTGGCTGCCATCGCCAGCGCTGATAATCGAGGCTTCCACATGCTGGGCCACGAAATAGGGTGCCCCCGACTGCCAGTGGCGCAGCACCAGGATATCGGCCCCCAGGGCCTGGAAGGTGCGCACCGTATCCAGCAGGGACTCCCCCTTCTCCACGCTGGAGGCCTGGGCTGAGATGGAGGCCACATCGGCAGAGAGGTTCTTGGCCGCCAGCTCGAAGGAGACCCGAGTGCGAGTGCTGGGCTCATAGAAGGCGGTGACCACGGTCTTGCCCCGCAGGGTGGGCACTCGTTTTATCTCACGGCCCAGGACCTCTTTCATGGCTCGAGCCGTATCCAGGACTGCTTCAATCTCTCCGCGAGAGAAGTCGTCCAGGTCCAGGACGTGGCGATGATGCCATTCCTTGGTCTCAGTGGAAAGAATAGCCTGACTTTCAGCAGCCCGACGGGAGACCTCGCGCATCCTCATGGCATATTCTCCTCTCTTTCCGGCGCCACCGAAACTACCAGCTCCTGGCCATCCACCTCCTGGAGACGCACCTGTATTTCCTCTTGCTGTGAGGTGGGGAGGTTCCGTCCCACGTACTCAGCTCGGATGGGCAGCTCCCGGTGCCCCCGATCCACCAGGACAGCCAGTTGAATGCGCCGGGGCCGTCCCAGGTCCATGATGGCATCCATGGCCGCCCGAATGCTACGGCCAGTGAACAGGACATCGTCCACGAGCACCACCACCTTGCCCACAATATCCGCCGGGATATCGGTGCTCCGGATGTGTGGCGGCTCTTCCCGATAGGGGAGGTCGTCGCGGTAGAGGCCAATGTCCAGGGTGCCAACGGGGACTTCGGCCTTCTCAATGTCTTTGAGCAAAGCGGCCAGGCGGCGGGCCAGGGGCACGCCCCGAGTGTGCATCCCCACCAGCACCAGGTCCTGGCAGCCCTTGTTGCGCTCCACTATCTCGTGGGCGATGCGCACCAGGGCCCGCCGGATATCGACCTCGGTGAGGAGGACCTTTTCCCCCATAAAGAAACCCCCTTGCCCCAGCTGGCAAGGGGGTAAACATGCTCAAGCCCCGCGTTCCTGTTTCCCTTGCCAGCCTCTCAGGACTGGCTTAAAAGGTTGCCTATTGACTTGTTGACCTAATTATACCATGCCCCCCTACCCATGACAAGAGCCAAGAGCGAGATTACCATGGGTAGCTAATAGGAACAAGCCCTCGGGCCGACGGCAGCCTACTCCTCCAGTCCGAAGGGAGGGTAGCGGTCCGTCATCAGAGCTGCATAGGCCATCACCCGGTAGCCCCACCGGTTTATGCCCAGGACAAGCTCAAAGATGTCCCTGGGGTATTTGCCGGTGAACAGCAGCGCCACGCCGGCGAAGAGAACGAGCACAACCACCAGACCTCCGTAGCCGACCACCAGTCCGCCCTGCAAGAGGCCTACAACGATATAGTGAGGCAGAGCCAGCAGCCACCATTTCACCAGCACCAGCCCCCGGGATAGCCTCTCCGGATACTCCGCCTCCAGGTCAGCAGGGTAGCCGCCAGCCTTGAGGGTAAAGGGGGGATACTTGTCCACCCCCAGGGCCTGATAGCTATAAAATCCCACCCGCCACGACCAGCGCAGCACCCCGACATTGAAGTCGAACAGGCCCCGGGGATACCGCCTGGTGAACAGTATGGCCAGGAGAGCGATGATCCAGGCCAACAAAAAGGCCAGCCAAAGGAAGGCCAAGACGATGAAATGGGGGATGAGCAGGAACCACTTCACCAGCCACAGCCCTTGGGAGAGAGGCTCCATGAGCTCCCCCTTGATCGAGACCGGATAAGCCGTCGCCTGAGACATGGCTCACCTCCTGCTCTCATCCCTTTGAGCGAGCCAATTGTAGACTGGCCGGAGACTGCTGTCAAGGCGATAGAGGGACGGTCCCACCGCGGTGGCATCTTTGCCCTACTTAGCCTGTCCCTCCACTCCTTTTCCCGCCGATCGCCCCAGCAACCCCCAGCCATAGGAAGCCAAGCTAACGAGGCCCGCCCGACTGGACTTGTCACGCACCAGCACCAGCGCCGCCAGGAACAGGTAGAGGCCAGCGAAGGCGTAACGCACCGCCGGGACGGGGATGAGTAGTTGCGCGCTGAACAGCAAGAACAAAAGCAGGGCCTCTCTGACTGAGATGGACAGGCTGGCCAGCACCGCCACGGCGAAGGCCGACTGCGCCGAGGTCAGGAAAAGCTCCTCCATCTGGCGACCATCCAAGGGCAGACCGGAGAGTCTGCCCAGGGAGATGGAATAGACGATGGGCAAGGTGCCCACCAGCAGCGTCCACTGGTTCACCTTGGAGGAGATGAGGGTGCCCATGCCGGCCGCAGCATGGCCCTTGAGAGTGAAGAGGATGACTACCACCACCTCGGGGGCCTCCGAGGCCAAAGGGGCAACCCACTGCACCAGGAGGAACTCGCTGATGCCAAAAGCCTTCCCAGTGGCCACCAGGCCCTCGGCGAAAGGCTCGGCGGAGGCCAGGATGACGGCCCCGGCGAAGAGAAAGAGGAAAAGAGTCACCAGTCGTCGCCAGGCCACAGGCAGCGCGGCCACGGCTAGGGCCGGCCCCACCAGCTCCGGCTCCTCGTGCTCCGCCTTGGAAGCCGCCCAGAGATAGAGGACGAAGAGGCCCACCAGGACGGCGGCATCCCAAATAGCGATATAACCCTTGAAAGGTATGGTGAAGGAATACAACGTTGCCAGGGTCAGGAAGAGAAGCTCGGTGCGATGGCTGGGCTCCAGATGGAGGATGCGGTGGCGGGTCTTGAACCAAAAGAGGAAGACCACCAGGGACCATCCCACCCCTATGAGGAGCCGGTTGCCGCCGGTCATGTTGGCCGTGGCGTAGGCGATGTGGTCAGGCTTATACGCCGCCGTCCAGGCGAAGTAGAGGTCCACCGAGTACTCCGGCAGCACGGCGATGAGCGCCAGGAGGGCCAGGGCCAGCGCCTGGGAGATGTCCATCTCGGCGACCTCCGCCGCCCAGGCAAGGAGGAAGGCCGCCCCCAGGATGCCCAGGCCAGAGATAGCCGACTGCAAAAGGGGCGAGACCTCTATGCCTCCCAAACGCAGGATCAGAGCAGGCAGCGTGCTCAGGAAGGCAGCTGCGAGCCAGAGCCACTTCCTGTTTTTAATCAAAGAGAGCCCTTGAGAGATTTCACTTCAGCATGGCTAGAAGGACTCCACCGGCTATGGCCGAGCCGATGACCCCGGCCACGTTGGGCCCCATGGCATGCATCAGGATGTAGTTGGTGGGGTCCACCTCATGGGCCACCCTCTGGGCCACCCTGGCCGACATGGGCACCGCCGAGACCCCCGCAGCCCCTATAAGGGGGTTTATCTTCCTACCGGAGAGCCGATACATGACCTTCCCGAAGAGGACTCCACCCGCTGTGGCCGAGGCGAAGGCAATCAGGCCGAGTGTCAGGATACCTAGCGTCTTCCAGGTCAAAAATGTGGCCGCTACCATGGTAGAGCCCACTGTGGACGACAGGAAGATAGTGACAATGTTCATCAGCTCGTTCTGGGCGGTGTTGGATAGCCGTTCCACGACCCCGGAGACACGGAGCAAATTGCCGAACATGAAGACTCCTACCAGGGGGATGGCCTTGGGCGTGACCAGGGCGGTGATACCCATGACGACCAGGGGGAAGATAATAAGCGTTAGCCTGGATACCGGGCGAGGGTTGTAGGCCATTCTAGTCAAACGCTCTTCCTTAGTCGTCAGAAGCCTCATGATGGGAGGCTGGATGAGAGGGACCATAGCCATATAAGAGTAGGCCGCTACAGCGACCGAACCAACCAAATGCGGGGCTAGCTGTGTAGATACGTATATGGTGGTAGGGCCGTCGGCGGAACCGATAATACCGATGGCC
Source organism: Chloroflexota bacterium (assembly GCA_016210485.1). Classification (GTDB taxonomy): domain Bacteria; phylum Chloroflexota; class Dehalococcoidia; order JACQUD01; family JACQUD01; genus JACQUD01. The sequence continues at coordinate 42,370 of JACQUD010000059.1, forward strand.
CCAGCTTCTTTAATACTGAACCCGATGAGTATGGCGACGAGCATAGCGAAGTAGATGCCGAACTGGGCCGCAGCCCCTAGCAGGAAGGTTATCGGGTTGGCAATAAGCGGGCTGAAGTCGGTCAAGGCGCCCAGCCCCAGGAAAATGAGGATGGGGAAGACCTCCGTATTCAGTCCCACCTCCTTGAAATACCAATACAGCCCTCCGACATTCCCATCCGATGGCGCATCGGTCAACCCCGTGGCCGGGAAGTTAGCCAGCAGCGTGCCTATGCCCATAGGAAGAAGGATTAGAGGCTCGAACTTAAATCTGAGGGCCAGGAAGATGAGGACGCAACCCACCCCTAACATGGCCACCTGTTTGAGCTCCAGGCTGGTGAAGCCGGAGACCAGAGGTGAAAAGTCTATGTTCAAGCCAGCTCCACCAGTGCCTGGCCGTGGGAGACGTTCTGCCCGGGACTCACAGATATGGCCTTAACCACACCTACGTAGGGGCTTTTGATGCTCTGCTCCATCTTCATGGCTTCCAGGACACAGACCTCGTCGCCGTATTTCACCTGGTCCCCCACCTTTACCGTGATGGACAGCACCTTCCCCGGCAGTGGAGCCGTCACCTTACCTCCGCTGACCGAGGCGGAGACAGGAGCCACGGGGTTTGATCCCGCTCTTTCCGAAGGCGGACTCGCTACAGGAGCCGGTTGAGGCGGCACCGAGGCTGAATTTTGGGTTTCTACAACATAGCTTCGCCCATTGACAATCAGCCGAAGGGGCTTGGCCCAGGGGTCCTCTATCTCCACTCTATAAGGCTTGCCATCGATGACTAGGTTGAAGACCTTCATATATTAAGCGTCTCTATCCCAAAAAGGTGCCCCGACCATTCGCACCACGGCCCTCCACGGGCTTAAAGGCCGTCGCGGCGGGGAGGGCGCCGAGCCGCCCTGCTGCGCCTGGAGCAAAGCCGCAGCCAGGGCTGCCACATCCTCCTCCCGGGCCTGGGCAGGCTGCGGCCCCACTTCGGAGGTTTTCGTGGCGGACTTCTCGGCGAGGGGCCGGGCAGGCAAGCGGCTCAGCGCAGCCATGGCCAACCACATAGCGGTCAGGGCCACATAGACCACCGCCATGCCGATGCCTGTGATGATCAGACCACGGCCTATCTCCATAGGCTTGTCCCCTCCCTCGGGCGCTTCAGAATCCCTCGCCAAAACCCCATTATATCAAAAATTTCCCACTAGTGTCCGACATCTGAAAGAGGTTGCGCCAGGGCTGCCTTTCTTTTATTATGAGACGTGCCAGGACAGAGAGCGAGCGTGAAGGAGGTCAGACAGTGGAGATAAGGGTAGAGGCCGGTGATGTCACCCAGGTGGCCGCCGGGGCGGTGGTGGTGAACTTGTTTGAAGGGTCGTCTCATCCCGAGGGCGCTACCGCCGCCGTGGACCGGGCCCTGGACGGGGCCATTTCCCGCCTCATGGCTGACGACGAGATCAAAGGCAAGCTCTACGAGGCTACCCTCATCCACACCCTGGGGAAGATGCCCGCAGCCCGAGTCCTGGTCATGGGCCTAGGGAAGAGGGAGGAACTCACCCAGGAGCGGGTGCGCGGGGTGATGGGGGAGGCCTGCCGTGCCATGAGGAAGGCTGGTGTAGCCAGGGCCGCCACCATAGCCCACGGGGCAGGCATCGGGGGCATGGAATCTCAGGCTGCTGCCCAGGCCGTGGCCGAGGGAGCCATCCTGGGCCTCTACACCTTCCGCCGCTACCTGACCCGGCCATATGAGTTAAAGGATATGGAGGAGATCCTGGTGGTGGAGCGAGAGAACAATAAGCTCCCGGCCCTGGAGCGGGGGGTGGAGATGGGGCGCATCATGTCTCATGCCACCTACCTGGCCCGGGACATGGTCAACGAGCCTGCCAACCACATGACCCCCACCCACATGGCCGAGGCGGCGCGGAAGGTGGCCGAGGAGCACGGCCTCTCCCTCACTATCCTGGAGAGGGAGCAAATGCAGGAGCTGGGGATGGGGGCGCTCCTGGGAGTAGCCCAGGGCAGCCAGCAGCCACCCAAGCTCATCGTCCTGGAGTACAAGGGCGGGGGCAACCGGACCCCCCTGGGGCTTTTGGGCAAAGGTCTCACCTTCGACTCCGGCGGCATCTCCATCAAGCCCTCCGAGGGCATGCAGGAGATGAAGGAGGATATGGCCGGCGGGGCCGCCGTCATCGCCGCCCTGGGGGCCATCGCCCAGCTCCACCCTCCTGTAAACGTCACCGGCATCATCCCGGCCACCGAGAATCTGCCCTCAGGCACGGCCTATAAACCCGGAGACGTGCTCAAAACCATGGGAGGCAAGACCATTGAGGTCATCAGCACCGACGCCGAGGGCCGCCTCATCCTGGCCGATGCCCTGTGCTATGCTCGACGCCGTGGCCTCTCCCCCCTAGTGGACGCCGCCACTCTCACCGGAGCCTGCATAGTAGCCCTGGGGGACATCTGTAGCGGCGCTTTCTCCAACAACCAGGAGTTCCTGAGCCAGGTGCTCAAGGCCGCCGAAACGGCCGGGGAGCGGGCCTGGCCCATGCCCATGTTCCCCGACTACAAGGAGCAGAACAAGAGCGACGTGGCCGACATCAAGAACACCGGAGGGCGCAACGCCGGGGCCATCACCGCCGCCCAGTTCCTGGCCGAGTTCGCCGAGACCACCCCCTGGGTGCACCTGGATATAGCAGGGACAGTCCGCGCTGACAAAGATAAAGGCTATCAGGTCAAGGGCGCTACTGGGGTCCCGGCCCGGACCTTCGTGCAACTAGCCCTGGCCCTGGCCTGAGACAAAAAACAAGGAGGGAAAGGTCGCAATGACGAAGATGACTGTTAACCAAAAAGTTGCCGCATTACCGAACAGTATAAAGAAGCAACTCATCCAATTAGCGTATGATGGCGAGTCAATTACTAGTATGGCTGACAGGTTTAAACTGGACTATGGTGTGGTGCAAACGCATTTGTGGCAGTCTGGCACTCTCCCGTGGCGAGGGGCCAAAGTTATCATAGCTCGCCGACTACGGTCGTTGAGGAGTGCGACAAAGCGGGATGAGCGGGATCGGTTGGTTAATGAGATCGCGGAGCAAGTCGATTACCTGTACTACGCTGCAAGGCAGCTAGGAGACCAACTGGCTAGAGTAAAGAAACTATTACCATCGCCTTAGGTAGTCCAGGAGCCTGACCCCTGGCAGTAGCCACCAATAAATTCTGGAGAGGAGGTCAAACCAGTATGAAAGTCAAATGGCTGGGGCACGCAAGTTTCCTCCTCACCGCCGAATCGGGGAGCTGCATCATCACCGACCCCTACCAGCCGGGGGCCTTCGGCACTATCAACTATGGCCCCATTGAGGAGCCGGCCGACATCGTAACGGTGAGCCATGACCACGGCGACCACAACGACGCCAAGAGCATCAAAGGCAACCCCCAGATCGTGAATACCCCGGGGGAGCGCCAGGTTTCTGGCATCCGCATCAAGGGCATCCCGGCCCACCACGATACCTCTGGGGGAAGGGAGCGGGGCAGCAACATCATCTTCTGCTTCACCCTGGATGGGATGAACGTGTGCCACGCGGGCGACCTGGGCCACCAGCCCACCGCGGGGCAGCTATCTCAGATAGGACAAGTAGATGTGCTTCTGGTGCCCGTGGGCGGCAAGTTCACCCTGGACGCCAAGGGGGCCAACGACCTGGTGGAGACGCTGAAGACCAAGGTGGTCATCCCCATGCACTTCAAGACGCCCAAGTGCGACCTGCCCCTAGCCGGGGTGGACGACTTCCTGAAGATGAGAAAAGATGTGAAGCGCCTCAAGGCCTCTGAGGTGAGCCTGAAGAAGGAGGCCCTCCCCTCGGCAACGGAGACCCTGGTGCTGGAGCCAGCACTGTAAGCTGAAAGGAGGAGCATGCCTTACGTTACCCAGGAGCAGGTCTTCCAGGCCCTGCGCCGCTGCTACGACCCGGAGATACCGTTGAACATCATGGACCTGGGCCTGGTCTATGAGGTTAAAGTTGAGGGCGACCAGGTCAACATCACAATGACCCTCACCGCTCCGGGCTGTCCCCTCCACGCCACCATCGCCCGCAACGTCCAGCGCGAGGTGGAGAAGGTAGCCGGGGTGAAGCAAGCCCAAGTGGAGATAGTATGGCAGCCACCCTGGACGCCGGAGCGCATGAGCGCCGAGGCCAAAAAGAAGCTAGGCCTTCTTAAGTGATCGGGCCATCATCCAGGCGAAGGCCACAACGGCTGCCGCCACCAACAGGCCAGAGATGCCCAGCGCCTTCTCCGTGCCCGAGATGTTGAGTATATCCAGCGCCACCCGGAGCAAGTTGCCCACCGTCAGCAGCCCCAATGGCACCAGGCTCAGCCTCTGCGCATCTATCCTCCACCAGGGGAAGATGGCCGGGGCGATGACCGGGGCATGGGCCAATATCATAGTGCCCACAAATCCCACCGCCAGGGAGTGGCTGGAGGCATCGCGCAGGGCCCCGCTATCCTGGCTTGCAGCAAAAGCTATGGCCAGGGCCAGCCCCAGAAAGAACCAGAGATAAGCCACTACGAGATGCCTCCCCAGGTAGCGGTGCAGGCGCTCCGGGGAGGCCTCTCCCGCCCGGATCAGGGCCAACTCCGAGGCCAGCAGGGGCAACGTCGCCAGGCCCAGCAGCCCCGCCCAGATGGCCACCAGATAGTCCCCATCCCCCACCAGCAACAGCAGGAAGGCTATCCCCGCCGCCAGCAGGCTCCCTTCCGCCCGGCGGTAGGTAGCGGGCGAGAGGAACCGGCTCAGCTCCACCCTCTCCCCCAGGATGGTGAGGATGGGGAATCCCAGCAGAAAGAGGGTGAAGTTCATATTCCCCACCGGGGCGCCCCTCAGCGAGAAAATCGCGCCCGCCAGCAGGAAAAAGGCGGCCAGGGCCATGAAGCGAAAGGGTAAGGTGCGGGCGCTCTGCCGGCCCAGTTCCAGGAGCATGTAGAGATAGATGACCAGCCCAGCCCCCAGCAACGCCACCCCTGCAGCATTCAGCGCATCTACCTCGGCCAGCCTGCCCACCACCTTGAGCACCGCGCCCACGGCCACCAGGAAGGGCATCAAATGCACAATCCGATTCAACCTGAAAGGCAGAGAGCCGAGGTAACGTTCGGTGACAATGAGCACCGCCAGGAAGCCAAAGACCATGATCTCGCCGTGGAAGGGGAAAGCCTGGGCCAGAGGCGGCTGCCCCCCATCCAGCATGCCCCCAATGGTGAGCAGGCGGAGCACACCCACCGCCAGGGCCAGGAGCATCAGCAGCACCGCCACGGGCACTGCCAGGAGCTGAGGCCTCATCTCGCACCTCCGGCTTCAGGCTCTATTTGTGGGAACCTTGCTGGGTATCCTCCCTCAGATGACAGGTATCGTTGAACAGGGCGAGCCGGAGCCCCTGGGGCACGAACTCCAGAATGCTCACGCTGGCCGGCTCCATTCGCATCGAGCCCCAGCGCCCCAGGTCCAGGCCCAGGGCACGATAGAGAACGGCGATGATGGCCAGGGTATGGCTGACGGCCAACACTGTTCCTCCAGGATGTCGAGCTCGGATATCCTCCACAGCCCCCCAACCCCGCTCCTGCACTTCGCGGAGGCTCTCACCGCCGGGGAAGCGCACATCGGCCCCCTGCCTCAGGATATAGCCGTAGCGCTCCCGGAACTCGGGGCTTAAAAGCCCCTCTCCATCGCCGCTGTCCATCTCCTGAAGGCCCTGTATTACCTGCACCTCCAAAGGATGAAACTGAGCAATGGCTCGCGCCGTATCCAGGGCACGGCTCAATGGGCTGGAATATATGGCCTCCAGAGGCTTCTCCTTTAAGGAGCGAGCCAGGGCCCGGGCCTGTCGCCGGCCCTCCTCGTTGAGGTGGATATCCATCAGGCCCAGGATGCGCTGATCCCGGTTCCAGTCCGTCTGGCCGTGGCGAGCCAAGATAAGCTTCATCCCATCCTAATCCTTAGCCGAAGGAGCAATATCGAAGCCCTTCAAGCTTTTGACCATCGGGGCATGCCCATTCTTGAGTTACCTTAAATGACAATAGGGGCAGCCGCTATAGCGGCTGCCCCTCTCTTTTTGCTACCTGCTATACTTTAGCGCTCGCCTGAGGTAGACCTTACCTTGGCGAAGCATTCGTCGCAGTATACCGGCCGGCCCTGCCTCGGCTGGAAGGGAACCTGAGTCTCTTTGCCACAAGAAGCGCACACCGCCGGGTACATCTCCCGAGAGCCATAGCCACCACCGGAGCCCCGCCGATCCCGACGGGCCTGCCGGCAGTTGGGGCACCGCTTGGGCTGATTGACATAGCCCTTGGAGGCGAGGAACTCTTGCTCAGCGACGGTAAATACGAACTCCTGCCCGCACTCCACACATTGGAGCGTCTTGTCTGCCGGACTCATGGATGACCTCCTGTTTTGTATATTGGTTCCAACTCCGTCATCCATAGCCTGGGTTATCCGAGCAAAGAAGCTCTCAGGTCTTGGACTGACCGCGACTGGTAACCTTGTAGGATTATGAGGCATGATAAAAGCTATGTCAAGCAGCTTTATGACAGGCTACTTGAAAAACGCCCCTTTCGGAAGTATCGAGCTATGCAGGTGGGAAAAGGGAAGCATGGCTAAACAATCCCCTAATAAGAGTTGCCATCGCACAGAGAACTGCTAATATAGAATTATGAAGACCCGTCTTCCACCCTGGCTCAAGGTCCCTTTCCCTGGAGGCCAAAACTTCCTCCAGGTCTCTCGCCTCCTGAGGGAGAAGGAACTGCATACAGTGTGCCAGGAGGCCCGCTGCCCCAATATCGGGGAGTGCTTCGAGGCCAAGACGGCCACCTTCCTCATCCTGGGAGATGTTTGCACCCGAAGCTGCCGCTTCTGCGCTGTGGCCCCGGGCCACCCCAGCCCACCCGACCTCGGTGAGGCGCAGCGGGTAGCCCAGGCGGCGGCCGCTCTGGGGCTTAGATACGTGGTAGTTACCTCAGTAACCAGAGATGACCTCCCCGACGGCGGCGCTGGCCTCTTCGCCACCACCATCGCCGCCATCCGAGAGTCCAGCCCTGGAACCCAGGTGGAGGTTCTCATCCCCGACTTCGGTGGCTCGACGGAGCCCCTGGAAACGGTGATGGCGGCCCATCCCACTGTCCTGAGCCATAACGTAGAGACGGTGCCTCGCCTTTACCCTCGGGTCCGCCCCAGAGCCTCTTACCATCGCTCCCTGGAATTGCTGGGGCGGGCAGCGGGAGGGGGCATGACCGCCAAGTCCGGCCTCATGCTGGGGCTGGGGGAGGAGAAAGAAGAGGTCTTCCAGACCATGGCCGACCTGAGGGAACAAGGGTGCCACATCCTCACCTTGGGCCAGTATCTGCGCCCATCCCCTTCTCACCTCCCAGTGGAGAGGTTCTATACTCCGGAGGAGTTCCAAGGGCTGGGCCATCTGGCCCAGGGGATGGGCTTCATCCACGTGGAATCGGGGCCCCTGGTGCGCAGCTCATACCACGCTCACCTCCAGGCCATATGCTTGCCTTAGTCCGCTGACGTGAGAGGCCACTATGAAGAGTTCGACATTGCCCCTGGAGGATGGAGCCAGGATAGCCATCGTAGGAGGCGGCCCGGCGGGTTGCTTCTTCGCCCATTTCGCTCTGAAGCTGGCGAGGGAGAAGGGCCTCAAGCTGGAGGTAGCCATCTTCGACGGCAAGGACTTCCACAGGCTTGGCCCTCCCGGATGCAACATGTGCGCCGGGGTGCTGGCGGCCAACTTCGTCCAGGATATGAAGGAGGCAGGGTTCCATATCCACCCGGAGGTAGTGCAGCGCTATATTGAGGGCTACTGCCTGGAGACCAGGGCAGGCAACCTCTACCTGCATCCTCCCCCCGGCACTAGCCCTATATGCACCGTGTATCGGGGCAGCGGCCCCCGGGGCTCTGTGCCCCAACGAAATGTCAGCTTCGATGATTTTCTTCTGGAGCACGTCCGGTCAGAGGGAGCAACCATAGTCCCTCGATACGTCCAAGACATCATCCTCCCTCAAAGGCCCCAGGAGCCTGCTCGCCTGATCACAGGGCCGCCGGAGGATGCCCGAACCTATGAAGCGGAGCTGATTGTGGGGGCCTTCGGCCTCCATACCCGGCTGACCCAGAGGATGGCCCAGTTGGACTTCGGCTACCGTCCACCCGATGCTATGCCCTGCGTGCAGGCCGAGGTCTGGCTGGGGGCCGAGCACATCCAGTCCGCCTGGGGCAACTACATCTATGTCTATGAGCTTAAGACGCCCCGCGTGAAGTTCGCCGCCATCACCCCCAAGCGAGATTTCCTCACGGTGACCCTGATAGGCCCGGAGGTCACTGCGGAGGATGTGGATATGCTGTTCAACCATCCCGAGGTGCGCCGTCGCCTGCCCCGAGGCTGGGAGATGGCCTCGGGCTACTGCCACTGCCGCCCCAGCGTGGCCGCCTCTCCTTGCCGAAGGCCCTTCACCGACCGCCTGGTCATCGTGGGCGACGCCAGCAACTCCCGGCTATATAAGAACGGCCTGGAGTCCTCCTACTTCACCGGAAAAGCGGCGGCGGAGTCTGCTTTGAACCACGGCGTCTCGGCCAAGGACTTCCAGAAGCACTACTATCCCACATGCCGCTCCATAGCCCGCGATGCCTTTTACGGCCGGCTGCTCTTCCTCCTCCACGACTACCTGTTCAGCGGCCAGAGGCTGACCGCAGCCTTCCTGGAGGCCGCTAGGGCCGAGGGAGGCTCCAAGGGCAGCCAGAGGATCCGGGAACTGGGCTGGAGTATGCTCACCGGCGACCGGCCTTACGGGCAGATCCTGCGCCATATGCTATCTCCCTCCCCTTACTTGAGCCTGGCCCGCGCCGCCTGGGCCACGTCCAGAAAGGAAGAGGACAGGGGATAGGAGCCGTCAGGTTGCGCTGTAAAGTGGATGCCCTCCTTTACAATGCCCGCATCATCACCTTAGACCCAGCTCGCCCCAGCGCCGAGGCCGTGGCAGTGGAGCAAGGGCGCATCCTCTGGGTGGGTGAAAACGCAGATATAGTAGGCCTGGAGGCAGAGCAGCACCTGGACTGCCAGGGCCTGACCCTCCTACCCGGCTTCCACGATGCACACCTTCACTTCTTCGCCTTCGCCTCCAGCGTCTCGGAGCTGGATTTGAGCGACGCCTCCTCCCTGACCAACCTTCTGGCCCTGGTTCAAGGGAGAGCCCAGACCACCCCGCCGGGGCGCTGGGTCCTGGGCCAGGGATATCACGAGTTTCACCTCAAGGAGAAGCGCCACCCCACCCGACGGGAGCTGGACCAAGTTGCCCCCGGCCACCCCATACGCCTGGCCCACAGCACCCACCACGCCTGGGTTCTGAACAGCCAAGCCCTGGCCCTGGCCGGCATCTCCCAGGATTACGAGCCTCCCGACGTGGGCCATGTGGAGCGGGATGAGGCCGGCGAGCCCACCGGCCTCATCCTGGAGCCCCACATACATGCGGAGGCCCTGACACCTCTGAGCGCTGCAGAGCAGAAAGACATGGCGAGGGAAGCCACCCAACTCCTGCTGGGCAGGGGGATTACCTCTTTCCAGGATGCCACGGCCGGCAACGGCCTGGCCCATTGGCGTGAGTTCCAGAGGCTGAAAGCCGAGGGGGAGATGCCCTGCCGGGCCACTGTAATGATGGGCTGGGAGGCTTTGGATGAGCTGCTGTCTCAGGGCCTACAGCCTAGGGCAGAGGAAGGGGGGCTGCGCCTGGGCCCCATAAAGATAATGCAGGACGAAGCTAGCCCAACCCTCCAGCCCCCTCAGGCGGAGCTAGATGCGATAGTCCTGGCGACCCATCGGGCCGGCTTCCAGATAGCCATCCACGCTGTGGAGGAGCCGGCCGTGGCCGCCGCTGTATCCGCCCTGGGAAAAGCACAAAAGGCCTATCCGCGCCCCGACCCCCGACACCGCATCGAGCACGCCTCCCAGTGCCCCCCTCACCTCCAGGAGCGCCTCCACCGCCTGGGGGCAGTAGTGGTCTCCCAACCCCCCTTCCTCTATGCCAGCGGCGATAGATACCTGGAGACGGTCCCGCCGGAGGGACAGCCCTGGCTCTATCCCTTCGGCTCCCTGCTCAAAGCAGGCGTGACCCTAGCCGCTAGCTCCGACGCCCCAATAGCCCCACCCAACCCATTCCTCGGCATTTACTCCGCAGCAACCCGCCACTCCAGGATGGGCCAATCTTTGAGCCTTCAGGAAAGAATATCACCACAGCAGGCCCTGAGCATGTATACCCTGGGGGCTGCCCACTCCATCTTTCGAGAGTCCGAGCTGGGCTCCCTGACCCCGGGCAAGTTGGCCGACTTCATCCTGGTGGACCGAGACCCCACAGAGACACCTTCGGAGGAGCTGAAAGACATCCGGGTGATGAAAACCTTCATCGGAGGAAAACTGGCCTGGGAAGCCTAGCAGGTTAGTGGAAAAAGGGAGTCCAGAGAGGCGGAGCCCCTTTGGCAAGAGCCTGGGGGATACCCCATAGATACAAATTGTCCCCCTTCCTGGCCAGGAAGGGGGACAAGGGGATGGTCGAAGGAGCTCTTCACCCTGCTAGGTCAGGCGCGAGGCCACCTGTCCGATGACCTGGAGCAGGATTATGGCCACTATAGGCGTAATGTCGAACGCCCCCATCATGGGAATGATGCGGCGCAGCGGGGCCAGCACCGGCTCGGTGATCTCGAAGACGAACCTGCCTATGAAGTTATCCGAGCCACCCGGAAACCAGGACAGGATGGCGCGCCCGAAGATAGCGAAGGTGAGGACCTGGATGAGGGCGAAGATGAAGTTGACAACCGCGTTGCTCATTTATTATCCGCACTACCCAAGAGCTTCGCTTTTTCATAGGCAGCGATGACGGCCTGGGCCAAGATGGCCCGGACCCCCCCTTCCTCCAGCTTCAGCAGTCCCTCGGCGGTGGTCCCCCCCGGCGAGGTAACCTGGTTCCTCAGCTCCGCCAGGGACTTGCCCGAGGCCTGGGCCAGCAAGGCCGAGCCGGCCACCGTCTGAATCGCCATCTCCCGGGCCATGGCCCAGGGCAGCCCCAGATAGACAGCCCCCTCGATGAGAGCCTCCAGGATCATGAAGACATAGGCCGGGCCGCTGCCGCTCAGAGCGGTAGCGATGTTCAGGTAGTCCTCTTTCTCGGCGTAAAACTCCACCCCCAACACGGAGAGGAGGCGACGGGTTATCTCTTTCTGCTCCACCGATACCGCCTCCGTGGCAGTCCAGACCGTCACCCCTTGTCCTATTTGACCCGGCGTGTTGGGCATGGTCCTAACCACAACGCTGTGCCCCAAGCCCACGGTCAGGGTGGAAAGAGTAGCCCCGGCCACGATGGATATCACCATCTGCTCTCTTTTAAGCCTGCCATTGAGGTCGGCCATGACCTCGGCCAGGCTTTGGGGCTTCACAGCCAGCACTATCGCCTCCGCGCTGGAGGCCGCCTCCAGGTTATCGCCCAGGGCAGAGACCCTGTATTCCTTCGACAGGTAGGCCCGCCGAGCCCGGTCTATATCGCTGACGGCGATGTCAGAAGGCAAGGCCAGGCCCCGGCCCAGTATGCCCTTTACGAAGGCCTCGGCCATGACACCGCCTCCCATGAAAGCTAGCTTCATCCTTTTCCCTCCTACGGGCCGAAGATGGCCCGGCCCAGACGCACCATTGTGGCCCCCTCCTCCACCGCCACCTCAAAGTCATCGGTCATTCCCATGGAGAGGTTGCGCAGGCCCAGGGAATCTCGCAGTTCCCGGAGCCGGCGGAAGACGGGACGCACTTTCTCAGGGTCGTCCACCTGTGGCGCAATGGTCATCAATCCGACCAGCTCCAAGCCAGAAAGAGCTGTGATCTGGGCCGCCACCCCTGCCACAGCCTCCGGCGGCAGGCCCATCTTGGAAGCCTCTCCCGAAACATTCACCTGGAGCAAGATGCTCAGTCTCCCTGTCGCCCTCTGGCTCAAGGATTGAGCCAACTTGAGGGAATCGACGCTGTGTATTATACCAAAGAGGCCGAGCGCCATCTTCACCTTATTGGTCTGAAGATGTCCCACCATATGCCAGGTGGCTTCGGGCATATCTGGAAGAAGGGCGAGCAGCTTATCCGCCGCCTCCTGCACACGATTCTCTCCGAAGTGGCGAGCCCCAGCCCGATAGGCCTCCAGGATGGCCGGGGGCGCTACCCCCTTTGTTATGGCCACCAGGGTTATATCTTCAGAGGAGCGCCCGGCGCGCTGGCAGGCGGCGGAGATGCGCTGCCTCACCATACCCAACCTTTCCCCCACGGTCAACGGAGCACCTCCTCAGGCATCTTGGCTGACCCCGCACTCAGGAAGGCCCAGGGCTGCTCCGCCAGAGCCAGCTCCCGGTGGAGCCATGAGGTATCCATCCCTTCCAAAGTCTTCCTCCAAGCCGACAGTTTGTTAGCCGCCAGACGAGCCAGGGCTAGGCCCAGGCGGGCGTCCCCCCGAGCCAGGAGACCCTGGATCAGGCTCCAGGAGGCTCCCTCTCCCCTTATGTCAACTCCAGCCTTGGCCAGGAGGCTGCGAGCCAGGCGCAGACGCCCCTTTAGGACCTGAAGCTGGGCCATGGGGAGGGCCTGGAAGGGCGTCCCAGCCTTGGGCACGAAGGGGTTGATATTGGCCACTATTCGGGTTGGAGCGCTTAAGCGCTCCAACTCCTTCTTCCCCTGAAGAATGAGTCGGGCTATCTCCCAAATGTCCTCGTCATTCTCACCGGGCAGCCCCACTAGGAAGTAGAGCTTCAGCTCGGGGAAGCCCAGCGCCCCTACCCGGCGGATGGCCCTGAGGATGACCTCAGTAGAGATGGGCTTGCCAATGGCCCGGCGCAGAGCCTCTGATCCCGCCTCCGGGGCCAGGGTTACCATGCGGGTGCCGCTCTCGGCCAGCGCCTGAAGCAGACCCTGGGGCAAAGCATCCACCCGGAGGGAGCTGACAGAGATTTGAGCGCCCCGGGCTCGCAGCCGAGTGGCCAGTTCCCCGATATCGGGATGGTCCGATACCGAAGCCCCCACCAACCCCAGCCTCCTCCCTCGGGCCAGCCCGGCCTCGCCCTGGGCCAGGAGATTCGCCAGGGAACGAGTTCGCAATGGCTTGAAGTGATGTCCCGCCATACAGAAGCGACATCCCCGGGCGCAGCCCCGGGCCACCTCCATAAGGAACATATCGCCCAGCTCAGTATCGGGAGTGAGCACCACCGAGGTAGTGGCGAAGGAGTCCAGGTCAAGTGCCCACTGCCGGCTTACTCTCGTTCGGGCATCCAAGGCTGGGACATAGAGGCCCGGCACTGAAGCGATGGCCTGGAACAGCTCTGAGCGAGAGCCACTCTCTCCCTCTCTCAGAACATCCAGGAAAGGGGGCAAAATGGCCTCGGCCTCCCCTATGGCCAGGGCATCGAAGAAGGGAGAGAGGGGAAGAGGGTTGGCAGTTATACACGGCCCCCCGGCTATCACCAGGGGATGTCGCTCATCCCGGTCCTGGGCCAACACAGGGATGCCAGCCGACTTGAGGACTTGAAGGACGTTGAAATAGTCCAACTCGTAGGAGATAGAGAAGGCAAGGAGGGAGAAATGGTCCAGGGGTCGCCCTGACTCCAGAGCCAGGGGCCGCCCTTCACCTTCCCAGAAGAAGCGCTCGCAGACTATGCTGCCTTGGGCATTGAGCAAACCATATATAGTTTGGAATCCCAAGTTGGACATGCCTAGATAGTAGGAGTTGGGGTATATGAGAGCGATGGGGAAACGGCCACCCCAGTCCTTGATGATGGCGCCGTCCTCCCTGCGTAGCTTCTGGCGCGTCCGCCTGCTTAACTCCCCGCCCATAAGTTCAATTATAGCCCAGCCCGGCCCTACTATCGAGCTAAAGCTCCACCCGCCTCATCTCGAAGACCACCGGATTCTCAGCATCGGGGCAGGCAATGCCAGGGTACACTTCAGGGTCTTTGACCCAGGGGAAGGTGCCCCCAAATTGGAGGACACGGAGGGTTGGATAAAGGGCGGCGAAGGCGGAAAGGCACATCCCCCCCGGGGTTTTACTGGTTATAAAGAACTCATCGCCCACCTTGTGCTCTGCCGCGCAGTGCCCCACCTGTTTGACCACCTTGACCTTGACATTGTAGCGTTTAGCCATGGCATCTCCTTTCAGCAAGTCTTCACCTAGCATTGGTCTCTGCTTCTGCAGTCTGCGGTCATTATACATGATAAAGCAAGATAAGCCAAGAGTATTTTGGCTACTACCAGGAGCTCCACCCATCCACCACAAGTTGAAGCCAGCTTTAGTCTCTTACACCTAGGCCGAGGACTTCCCAGGCCGGTTGGCCTTGCCCACGAAGCCAGGGCCGATCCCAGCCTCATGGGCGGCCCAGGCCCCCGCCACCCTGCCGCTGAGGAGCGAAGGCCCCACCCCCGTTCCCCCCAGGCCAACCTTGCCTTGGATATGTCCTCCGGCTGCCCCCGCCACCTCTCCGGCGGCGAAAAGCCCTGGGATAGGCTCGTACCACTTGTTCAATACACGACAACGAAGGTCTGCCTTGACGCCGCCGAGGGTCGCCCGTGCCAGGGGGAAGAAATGAAAAGCGAAGTAAGGGGGCCACTTTATGGGACGCATCCCCGGGAGCAGGCGCCCGAAATCTGGATCACGATCCAGCCCACGCTCCAGATAGGAGTTGTAGGTGCTTACTGTCTCTGCCAGTGCTGTGGCTGGCAGCCCGGCCCGCTGGGCCAGGTCCTCGAGGCTGTTCGCCGATAAGACATGGGGCGACGTTACCAGGAATATGGAGACTTTATCCTCGTCCGGCTCGTCCGTCCCCGGCTGCCAGTAATAAGGGTCCACCACGGTGACTCCTTCAACCATGTCGCTGTCTATGATAGCCCAATACTCCGCAGGCTCCTGGCCGAGCACCACGGACGTGCCCGACACCGCGCCGGGGAAGGGCTCGTCGCGGAAGCGCCGGCCCTGACTGTTGACCCAGATGGCGCGGGGGAGCCCCCATATCACCAGCCCCCGCCTTCCCGTCGGGTCCAGGTGGTCCGGCACGGCGTGGATGTAGAGCGCCAGCTCGTTCATATGAGTGAGCGCTGCCCCCGTCCCTGCCGCCATCAGGTGACCCTCTCCCCTGGCGCCGATGTGGGATCCCTCCAGGATGCGGCGGCCCCGAAACTGCGGACAATGCTCGTAGATCATGTCGATGTTGGAGGCGAAGCCGCCCGAGGCCAGGACAATAGCGCTCGCTCTAAACTCAAGGTCTTCGCCGGTGTCGACTTTGTGGGCACGCACCCCTACAGCGCGGCCACCCTCCATGAGTATCTCAGTGGCCGCTGTGCCAGGCAGCCAGATGCGGGCGCCCCGGGCCAACGCTGTCTCATACAGCGCCTTCCACAGCCCCGGCCCTCCGTTCTCGGGCCCGTGCATGCGAGGGACGCTGTTGCCCTCATAGGGGAGCAGGCCCACCCAGCGGACGCCGCGCTCTTGGGCCCATTCGAACAACTCATGGAGCGTGTGGTCGATATAGAATCGGGCCCACTCCTCATTGGCAGCGCCTCTCCCCACATGGATCCAGTCCTGAAAGGCCAGGTCGGGCGAGTCCTGGAGCCCAATCTCCCTTTGCAGAGGGGTATCCACCAGGCAGCAGAAGCCGGTGGAGCTGTTGGAAGCGCCGCCCAGCTCGGCCTCTCGCTCCAGCACTATGGCGCTGGCACCTTGCTCCGCCACCTCGACGGCCGCGGCCACGGCAGCGCCGCCGGAGCCAACGATCACCACATCCGCTCGTTGCATCTTTACGGTAGGCATCGCTTTCTCCCTTCCATTTCCAAACCTTGCCCGAACCTTGGATAGAGCTTATTATATCACTCCAAAGGTGCGTTCCACTCCAGCCTTCACCTAATGGGAAAGCCGAGGGAAGTGGGCCTCAGGCCCCCAGCGCTGTCTCAGCCTCCCCCGCACCCAGCCCGAAGCTGCCGGAGAGCATCATGTCGCCGTTGGGGAGCGAATTTTGATTGGCTTTGATACAATCAGGACAGCTAGTTAGAGTATCGAATGGATAGTTTATGCGGACAGCTGCTATGACATCGATGGAACCAGGCTACATTGCCTTATATCGCTCGGGGGAGCTGGAGCGTCGGGCGCGAGCGCTGGAAGCCCGATTGGCCTCCTGCGATGTTTGCCCCAGGGAGTGCCGGTGCAACCGGTTAGAGAATGAGCTGGGTTATTGCCATTCAGGGCTTCTGCCCATAGTCTCGGCGGTCTGCGCTCATCTCGGAGAGGAGCCGGCTATTTCAGGAACCAGAGGGTCGGGGACAGTTTTCTTCGGCAATTGTAACCTGAGATGTGTCTACTGCCAGAATCACCAGATAAGCCAAGATCGGAGAAGGCAGCGGTCAAAGCAGATGGACTGCCATACCCTGGCTGAAGAGATGTTGTACCTCCAGAACGAGCTGGGCTGCCACAACATTAACTTCGTCTCGCCATCCCATTTTGTGCCTCAGCTCCTCCGAGCGGTGCTGGAAGCGGTGCCTATGGGACTCAGAGTGCCTCTAGTATATAACACCAGCAGCTATGATTCTGTAGCATCCCTGAGAGAACTTGACGGAGTGATAAGTATTTACCTGCCTGATTTAAGATATGCCTCTGATGAGTGGGCCAAGAAGCTGTCAGGCGTGTCTGATTATGTGGAGCGAGCTCGTGAGGCTATCGCAGAGATGTATAGACAGGTGGGAGACCTATCGGTGGATAAAGCTGGCCTGGCGCAAAAGGGGCTGATCGTGCGCCACCTTGTGCTCCCCAACGGCCTGGCTGGCAGTGAGGAGTCGCTGACCTGGCTGGCCCGCCAGCTTTCCCCTACCGTGTCGGTCAGCTTGATGTCTCAATACAGGCCAGTGCACCGGGCGCTACGAATGCCGCTGCTGTCCAGGACGATCTCCTTCGGTGAATATGGAGCGGCCCTCCGGCTGCTAGCCGACTTGGGGCTAGAGAATGGCTGGGTGCAAGAGATGGGGGCATCGGAGGAATATCTCCCCGATTTTGAACGAGAGGGCCACCCTTTTCCCTCCATCCTTGAGACAACGGAGGAGCCTATACCTACGTGACCGATAAGCGTGTCATCGTGATCGGCGCCGGGGCCAGCGGCATGATAGCCGCTGGCCGGGCTGCCGAGCTGGGCGCCAACGTCCTTCTGCTGGAAAGAACCGAGCACCCAGGCCAGAAGATGCTCATCAGCGGCAAGACACGTTGCAACCTGACCAACGCCAAGGAACTCGACAACTTTATCTCCATGTATGGCCCTAACGGTCGTTTCCTTTATAGCGCTTTTCACCGCTTCTTTCGCGATGATTTGCTCGCCTTGTTGAAGCGCTACGGCGTGGAAACCAAGGCCGAGCGCGGCGGGCGAGTCTTCCCTGCCTCCGACGATGCCCGCGATGTAGTTAAAGCCTTGGAGCAGTACATGGCCGACCACGGTGTCCAGCTACGCACCGATATCAGAGTAACTGGGATACAGGTCGATAGGGGGCGAGCGGTCGGCGTGCAAACGGAGACAGGGTCGCTCCCCGCAGCGGCAGTAGTTCTAGCTACCGGCGGCGCCTCATATCCCCAGACCGGCTCCACGGGCGATGGCTACCGGTTTGCCGCCACCCTCGGCCATACCATCACCAGGCTGCGCCCGGCTCTGGTTCCCCTGGTCGTCCATGAAGTCCAGCGGGTCAAAAGTATGCAGGGCGTCAGCCTGCGCAATGTGCGCCTGACGGCATATCAGTGCCCCGCCGATGACATCAACCCTTCTCTGGCCCCGGCCAGCGACTGGGGGCGCGGCATGAGCGGCAAGCAACCGCCCTGGCCTATCATCGAAAGCCGCATGGGGGAGATGATGATAACCCATTTCGGCATCGGCGGGCCTGTAACTTTGCTCATGAGCTTGGCGATAGTAGACGCCCTGGAGAATGGGCCGGTCAGCGTGTCTATCGACCTGAAACCCGCCCTGGACGAAAAGCAACTGCGCCAACGGCTGCAGCGGGACTTCGATAGCTATGCCAAGCGGAGCTACAGGAACGTCCTTAAGGGACTATTGCCGCAAAAGATGATTGACCCTTTCGTCGAGGCTACCGCCATCCCGCCGGACAAGCCCGGCCATCAGATAAGCTCCGAGGAGCGCGAGCGCCTGTTATGCCAGCTCAAATCGCTGCGCTTCAACATCGTGGGGCCGTTGCCGATGGCCTCCGCCATGGTGACCGCTGGCGGCGTCTCCCTCAGGGAAATCGACCCCCGCACCATGGCCTCCCACCTAGTCGAGGGACTCTATTGTTGCGGCGAGGTGCTGGACGTAGATGGCGACACCGGCGGCTACAACCTGCAGGCTGCCTTCTCTACAGGATATGTGGCTGGCGAGGAGGGCGCCGTTAGAAGCTTAGGCCGGTGATTACTTAGGGATATATGAACGCCGAAGGATTGGGGGGTCTTTCCATATATCTAACCCCTGGGCGATGGCCCTACCTATTTGGGAATGTTAACTAGCTGTCGTTTCTTTTCTCAAAGTTTCGCAGGGTTTTATCCAGTTTATCTGAAGAAACATCCTCTTCTTCTGCATCAGCAGATTCTTTGGGTACGAACGAATCGCTGGAAACGCGCCGCAATCCGGGGTTAAGTTGCGTAGCAAACGTAAGGCTACCGGACGATACAACTTTGCGGTATTTCCCAAGCTCACCTGTAATTACTGTAAGATGAACAGGCTTGCCTGTCTCCTTGAATTTTCTCTCCACAATCTCAGCCACGGCATCGAACAAAGGTATTGACGGATGCTCATAACCCCATTCTGTTAGGGCAAATTTGCCTTTGACACCAATCCAAACCATGCCGTGCTGCTCGCGGCTCAGCACAGCGTGAATGTTACGTTCGGAGGACGGGTCATCCGGAAACATTGAATTGTAAACTAAGGAAATCTCTGAATAGTGCGCTGGTCTCCCGATGTGTCGAAGTACGGTATATACTTTTTGGGCCTTAGTTACGCGACTCCATACGGGTTGAGTTGCACTCTCAGCAAGAGTCTTAACGTCATTGGCCAGAAGGCACAGATTGCCTTTGGAATCTAAAAACTTCGCTATTGACTCTGGGTCAACTTCGTGCGGGTGCCATTCCCAAGGTCCGAGTTCCTGGACATCCTTTGACGAAGCCCCTAAGATCACGATTTTTAGCTCGGGTAGCTCCGCAATGGGAATGCCCGCGCATTTGGCGGCGAATCTCCTGAGAGATGCCTGCAAAGAATCAGTGACGACAACAAGACTACCCTCTGCGCGCATAACATCACATAAGAATGCGCGGAGAAACACCCTGCGATTGTAACGCTGTATGAACCTTTTTCGCGCCTTATCCTCTAATTGGCGAACTCTCTCTCTGGTAACTCCAAGCCAACTACCAATCTCTTCAAGAGTCATTCTTCTCTCTACGCCGAAGCCTTCTCTAGCTAGCACAACTTGAACAAGTCTCCGTTCGAGTTTGGAAAGCGCTTCTCCGAGTGCTTCCTCTAACGGCTGGTTCAAGGCAGTAGCACGTACTTCAATGTCTGCCAAGCTTTTCAGCAACTTGGTGGCATCTTCAAGGGCGAACAGTGATAAGTAGGAGAGAATATGTGCCAAGGGAAAGCAGTATTGGGCGGGTGTCCAAGCAGGGCCTACAAATCCGAAGCGCTCCCCAAAGTGCAAAGCCTCCTTCGAGAAAAATTCCCAACGACCAGTGGGGCGCAGGGAATTCATGAGACGCGTTAACTCACGTTCCGTCAGCCTTGCTTTGTGCGCCTGTGCCATTCTAATGTTCAGGCTGACAAACCACAGAAAGAGAGTTTTCTCTGGGACGAACCAATCCTCCTTCTCTCGACACAACGAAATATACCGAGAATCGTTAGCGAGAGCGCGTCGCACTGTCTCAGTGTCGATGTCTGATTGTGTGTAGTCAACAACTTCCGAAACGCTCAAGGCGTACGGCCGTGATGCGAAGGTTTCCAGAGTCTGAGCAATATGCTGCGTATCCATAGTAGCAGATCGGTTAGACGGGAAAATCGCCCTTCAAGAGCCTTTCAGCAACCTTGCGCGTCCCCTTTTCGCAACGCCCCCAGTTTAATGAGGAGGGGATGAGTTCTTCTTTTACTAAATAGCGACGCAAGATAACCACCTTCTCGAGCCATTTTCGCTTTACACCCAGGTCTCGAACTAGATGGTCGTAAAACCCGTCTATCTGAAGTGATATATGTTCTAGGTTGTCTCTTAGCCCAAACATAGTATCTCCGAGCTGCCAGATCTTTCTGGCAGGCGTAGGCGTATGATTCTTCCTAAACGCCTGTATCTCCGCTAACAACAGACGCATTGTTCTAATAGAGCGCGAATACGAATCAGCAGCGTTTTGCAAAACAGAACTTGGATCACTTTCCATTGAGATGATCCCATCAATAGAGAGAAACGCCATGAATACTCCATCTCTAGGTTCAAAACACACAAAGGTCAGCTTGGGCGAGGTCACCTTTTCCCCCAAGCAGCCATCATTTTATCTAGGAACATAAGGTCTTGGGCCTCGCCCTCGCCAGCTAAGAATCTCTGGATGGCACTTCCTATGGCAAAAAGACTGTGGAGCCTTCTTGCTGTGCTATCGGTTCGAGCTTTCACATAGGACGGATGCCCACTATTGATAACTACGCTATTGCCGTCCACCCAGGCTAAGTCCACTCTGGTAGGAGCTTCGGCGAAGGCGATTTTGGGACCTCGGCGTCCTGTTCGGCTGATGGGGGCAGCCGTCTCGTTTCCCTTCTCTTGATTTTGAACAAGCGCTTCGCCAGGCTCATTTCCTACATCGACAGGACTTGGGCCGTCTCCTCCGTTGCCTTCCCCGATGGGGAAAGTCTCCTCGGTCCCTTCTTGGATATCGGCTTTGATTGGGCCGCTATCGTTAGCTTGGAGAACGTCCTTCTTGGCGCGAAACCCAAAGAAATCTGCTAGCTCCGGAACATCTTTCACGAGCTTCTTAAGCTCCCGTTCTAGCTTCTCCGCTTCATCCGTACCTCCAATATCCAAAGACTGGATGCCCAGTGCTGCTAGCCAATTCTTGAACTCCACTCGAACAGGGTTATATAGACTTTCGAATTCTCTATGTTTCCCACGGCCACGGATAAAGTCCGTCTTAGCCGTGGTCAAGAAGTTAACAAATTTGGGAATCTCCACCAATCCGAAGATCCTCGGCCCAAGACTTCCCGGAAATTGATTAAAGAGGTCTGCTTTAATGACCTTGCCATAGGTGCACAGCAAAACACCACAAACATCTCCCCCGGCCGGGTACTCGGACGCAGCCAGGCCGAGAACGCCATAGCCTATCCTTTTGCCAACTCTAGTAGGGAAGAATTTCTTAACCATATCGAGGCTGAAGTCCCTCTCTATGTTACTAGGTATGACGGCCTGTCCGTTGACAGTGAATCTGAGATCGCTGGGGTAGTAGCCCATGCTCTTGTACAAGTCTAGGAACTGCATATCCAGAAGGGGAAGGTAGTGGTGGCGCAATAGTTTGATTAAGTCCTCAGATGAAGAATACGAGACTCTTGTTTCTGCCCCAAATCTCACTTCTACCCTCGTGCCAGTTCCTGATAGATGCGTAGGTTGGATATCCTCCCATAACAGTTTTCTCTTCGACTCCAAATGCCAATTAGAACCACTAGAAAACATTTCACTGCGGGTCTCAGTGATCACCCTGTCCGAAATATTGAAGCTAATCTTTGCACCAACACCGGCAAAGCCTATGCCTGTTCCTCGGGTCTTAAGACCAGCGGCGAAATCGTGGTACTCCTTGAACTGCGAATCGGTCATACCCTTGCCGTTATCGGCTACAACAAGGACTCTGTGATCAGTGTCATAAGAGATAGAAATACGTGATGCTCTAGCATCCAGAGCATTAGCCACGAGTTCCACAAACACTATCTCAGCTACTTCAAACGGGTACATTTCGGCTAAATCCCGAATCAGATTTTGGAAGTTCACGCTACTTTCGTGTGTACCCATGTTATCCTCGTTTAGATAATTCAAAATATGACAATTTAAACCGTCGGACACCCGCTCCCGGGGCCAGTATAAGCCCGCCCCGAAAGCAGAGTCAATTGTTTGCGATGAGGGTTGGAATGGGATATATCCCAAAATGCCCTGACGGGCGCAAAATGGGGAGACTATGCTCCCAGCACCACCTGTATCTCCTCCCGCCAGGCCTCCACTTTCAGGGCGAAGGCCCGCACCAGGCCGAAGCTCCCGGAGAGCATCATGTCGCCGTGGGGGATGGCGAAATAAGGCTTCAGAATCGATTCCGCCATCAGCGCTCGCCTGGGCCCGGTGACGGCCAGGAATGGCTTGCTATCCCTTTTCTCCAGGATGAGGCAGCCGTGGCCATGGTCGTCGAAGACCTCCTGAGAGGAGAGCTCCCCGGAGAGGAACCTGCTCAGGTAGCCGTCCAGCTTCTGGGTGGTGAGCTGGCCGGTGTGATGCTCGAAGAGTCCCAGGATGGCGTCGCCCCGCAAGCGGCAGGCCATGGTGTGCATGTTCCCCAGGTTGACCACCAGCCGCTCCCGGCGTCGCCTCACCTCCCCATCTTCCAGCGCGCCCAGAGCGCCCAGCGGGGCAGTGTCCATGAGGAGGAGGGGGACATCCAGGCCGGGCAGGCTGTCCGCCACCGCCCTCATCCGGGTGAGGAAGTCCGGCACCTCCGAGGCCAGGAAAATGAAACTGGAGAAGTCGTTCCTCTGCCTCATCGCCTTGGCTAGATAGTCGAAGCGGAAGCGGCGGTCGCTCACCTCGGGCGGGGCGGCTCCGTGGTCTAGAACGCCTATGCTAAGAGCATCGAAGTCTAACCTCACGCCGAAGCTAGAGAAGGCCTGCCCCAGGGCTTTCAAATCAACGTCCCGCAACTCAATGACTTCCGCCCCTTTAATTTGGCGGGCCTCGTCCTCGGAGACCAGCTTCACCCCCAGGGCCTCCACCTGGGAGAGGTCATCGTCGAAGGAGCGGGCGGCATCGGGGGTGGCGTAGGCGGGCAGGCCGGCCCTGATGTGGTCTTTGACAGCCCCCTGGTTGGGGCCACCGCCCATGGTGAAGCCGGTGAGGACGATGGGCTGCCCCCTTCGCGTTGCCACCTCAATTCGCCGGGCCACGATGTGGGTGGGCGAGGGCATGACCATCTTGAGGCAGTTCTCGATGGGCACCGAGCTATCGAAGAGGAGGATGTCCTGGGTGCCGCCACCGATGTCTATGGCCAGGATGCGCATTTCGTCCTCGGCTCAGGACAGCTGGATATCGGATTCGTCTTTGGCCCTCTGGAGGAACTCGGTGAGGATACCCGTCTTCATTTCATTCCTCTCCCGGTAGGGAGAGACGAACTTCCCTTTGAGCCACAGATGCTGGGGCTCGATGTGGATCTGGGTGCGCGATTTCTCCTGGGCCTCCTTGAGGAAATCGGGATAGCCATCTCGAAAGGCCACCTGGGCTTCCGCGACGTATTTGGAGTCTGCCTGGCTAATGATGTCCTCCAGGAGGTGGCAGGCCTTGGCTACATCGCTTTTGGGGGTCAGAGGTATCCTGACCTCGTCGAAGATATAATCGCACTGGACCCTAGAGCTCCCCTTGATATACTCCTTGGAGTAGTTGAGGACAGGCTGGTCCAGGACGATGAGGTTGGGGATGTGGAGAAGCCTCCCCGTCAGCTCCCCGCCCAGCTTCTCATCCTCTCCCACCTCCTCCAGGATGAAGTGGAAGAGGCCCACTTGCCGGACATCCCCTTTTATGTTGCCTATCCTGACCCGGTCGCCCACATCAAAGACCCGGGAGAAGGTGATAAGCAGGTAGCTGGCTATGCTGGCCACATATTTTTGCAGGGCCAGGGCCAGGGCCACGGCGATGAGGGGCATGTAAATGCTGACCCCTTTGAAGAAAAGGGGAGAGGCGGCAAAGAAGGCCACCACAAGAAAGAGGATTATGAGGATGGCGTATCTCATTTAGCTCGGATGACCTCCAGCCCAACCATATAGGGCCGCAGCACCTGTGGGACGACTACCGAGCCATCGGCCTGCTGGTAGTTCTCCAGGATGGCGATGACCACCCGGGGCAGGGCCAGGCCGGAGCCATTCAGGGTGTGGACGAACTGGGGCCGCGTCCCCGCCGAGGGACGGTAGCGGACATTGGCCCGGCGGGCCTGGAAATCCAGGCAGTTGGAGCAGGAGGAGACCTCCAGCCACTCCCCGCAGCCGGGGGCCCACATCTCCAGGTCGTAGGACTTGGTGGCGGCGAAGCCCAACTCCCCGCTGCAAAGCTGGACCACCCGGTAGGGAAGCTCAAGGCGTCGGCACAGGTCCTCGGCGTCGGCTGTCAGTTTCTCCATCTCGGCGTCAGAGTCCTGGGGCTCGGTGAACTTGTAAAGCTCCACCTTGTCGAACTGATGCCCCCGCTTTATCCCTCGGATGTCCTTCCCGGCGCTCATCTTCTCCCTGCGGAAACAGGGGGTGTAGGCCACGTAGTGGAGGGGGAGGGAGCCGGGGGGGAGTATCTCATCCCGATGCAGGTTGGTGAGGGGGACCTCGGCGGTGGGCACCAGCCACAGGTCCTCCTCAATGTCTCGATAGAGATTGTCGCTGAACTTGGGCAGGCTGCCCGTGCCCTCCAGGCAGTAGCCCTTGACCAGGAAGGGTGGATAGATCTCGGCATAGCCGTGCTCCTGGACATGAGTGTCCAACATCCATTGAATGAGGGCACGCTGGAGCCTGGCGCCGGCCCCCACCATGACATAGAAGCGGGAGCCGGAGAGCTTTACCCCTCGCTCGAAGTCCAGGATGCCGAGCTTCTCCCCAATCTCCCAGTGGGGGCGGGGTGTGAAGGAGAAAGCATTAGGCTCGCCCCATCGGCGCACCACCACGTTATTCTCCTCACCTAGGCCCTCGGGGACGGAGGCGTCCACCAGGTTAGGGATAGTAAGGAGCAGGCCCCGGAGCTCGGCCTCCAGACGTTTCTGCTCGGCCTCCAGGGCCTCCAGGCGCTCCCCCAGGCTGCGCATCTCCTGCGTATGCCTGTGCATCAGTTCGTGGGGCCTTTCCTTCATGGTAGCCATTTTCTTATTGGCCTCGTTGCGCTGGGCGCGGAGGGACTCGGCCTCGTAGAGGAGGTGGCGGTGCTGGGCATCCAGCTCCAGGGCCTGATGGGCCAAGGCTGGGGACTCGCCCCGCTTGCCCAAGGATTCGACTACCAGGTCGGTGTTTTCCCGAATGAGCTGAAGGCTGAGCATAGCTCTCCTAATCCCGCATTTGCGGGAACAGTATAACATCCCGGATGGAGGGGCTATCGGTCAGCAGCATGGCCAGGCGGTCTATACCCACCCCCAGCCCCCCGCAGGGGGGCATGCCATATTCCATCGCCTGAAGGAAGTCCTCATCGGGCAGGTCTGCCTCCTCATCCCCGGCCTGGCGCAGCCGGGCTTGCTGGGCGAAGCGCTCCCGCTGCTCCACAGGGTCGTTGAGCTCGGTGAAGGCATTTGCTATCTCCATCCCGCCGATGAAGGCCTCGAAGCGTTCCACCAGGGAAGGGTCCTGGGGCTTGGCCTTGGCCAGGGGTGAGAGCTCTGTGGGGTAGTCCAGGAGGAAGATGGGCTGGATGAGGTTCGGTTCCACCTTCTCCGAGAGGAGTCGGTCAATGAGCTTGCCCCGGCCCATTGCTTTGTCAACCTGGATGTCCAGGGAGGCCACCTTAGCTCGCAGGGCGTCGGCGTCCCGATACTCCTGAAAGTCGATGCCGGTGCGCTGGAGGATGGCCTCCCGCAGGGCGAGGCGGGGCCAGGGGGGGGTCAGGTCTATCTCCTGGCCGTTGTAGCTGATTTTAGCAACCCCAAGGACATCCCCGGCTACCGCAGCCACCATCTCCTCCACCATAGCCATGACGTCCCGGTAATCGGCGTAGGCCTGATAGCTCTCCAGGGTGGTGAACTCCGGATTGTGGCGGCTGTCGATGCCCTCGTTGCGGAAGATGCGGCCTATCTCATACACTTTGTCGAGGCCGCCGATAATGAGGCGCTTGAGATGGAGCTCCGTGGCGATGCGCAGGTAGAGGTCTCGATCTAAGGCGTTATGGTGGGTGATGAAGGGGCGAGCCATGGCCCCCCCGGCTTTGCTCTGGAGCACCGGCGTCTCCACCTCCAGAAACCCTCGACTGTCCAGGAAGCATCGGATGGCGGCGATGACCCGGCTCCGCACTTGAAAAGCCGACTTCACCTCCTGGTTGGCGATGAGGTCCAGGTAGCGCTGTCGATAGCGGGCCTCGGTATCAGTGAGGCCATGCCACTTCTCGGGTAGGGGGTGGAGGGCCTTGCTCAGGAGGACGATGTCCTTGGCCTCCAGGGAGACCTCGCCGGTGCGGGTGCGCAACATCTTCCCCTGGGCACCCACGTGGTCACCGATGTCCAGGTCTTGAAGGAGAAGCTGGGCTTCTGGGGACAGGTTGCGGGTGGATAAATAGAGTTGGACCTTGCCCGAGCTATCCCGCAGGTCCAGGAAAGTCAGCTTGCCCATGCCCCGCCGGGCCACGATGCGCCCGGTCAGGGACACATCCGGCAAAGGGAGAGAACCCGACCGCTCCGCCTCTTCAAAAAGGGACGCTGCCTCCTGAGCGGTATGGCTTCGATGGCAGCTCCTGGGATAGGGGTCTATGCCCCGCTCTCTCAGCCGACGCAGCTTGAGCCGCCGCTGCTCCTGTAAGGTTTCCTTCCCTCCGGACATCTTGGATTGCTCGCTACCAGCCTCATCGCCTCTCACTCTATAGCGACGATAGTCATGACTACCGGTCCCGCAGGCACCATCACGGCGATCTCATCCCCCACCCTGCGGCCCAGCAGGGAACGGCCTACAGGCGACTCGTTGGAGATTTTTCCGTCGCCAGGGCTAGCCTCGGCACTCCCCACGATGATGTAATGCTGCTCCTTCCCTCCCTGAGGGCGCACCGTAACCTTGGACCCCAGAGTGACGAAGGGCGGATGGGCCTCCTCAGAAGAGATGAGGACTGCGTTCTGAATCATGCCTTCCAGCGTCAGGACGCGCCCCTCCACAAAGGCCTGAAGATTCTTGGCATCCTCATACTCTGCGTTGTTCACCGTCCCCCCCATCTCCTTGGCACGCTGGAGTACCTCCGCCACCTCATGGCGGCGAACGGTGCGCAGATACTCCAACTCTTCCTGGAGCTTGGCCAAACCTTCGGGAGTCAGGTAAACATCTTTGTGGGCCATCATCCTATCTCCAATGAAAAAAGACTGAGGCGAATACTAAATCGCCCTCAGTTGACCCCATTATAAGTACCTTGTGGGGTATTGTAAAGGCCTGGGTAGAGAGTCCTGGACAACATCTGCCGTTCACACTCACCTGAAATTGAGACCATAAAGCTTTGCCCCCGGCCCTAATGTTTGGAGTGGAGGCCTCAAAAGCATGGCTGTGAGGGAAGAAAAACCCCTCTGATGACTCTATATGGGACAAAAGTGATACCAGCCTGGGTGATGTCAAGAGAAAGGGAGAAGGCTTAATGTATATAGAGAAACTGCTCAGGC
This sequence comes from Chloroflexota bacterium, assembly GCA_016210485.1. GTDB lineage: Bacteria > Chloroflexota > Dehalococcoidia > JACQUD01 > JACQUD01 > JACQUD01. Next base: position 70,032 of record JACQUD010000059.1, read on the forward strand.
TATCAAATATAGCTACGGAAGTGGATAAACATCAGGAGTCTGAGGTGGCAGGTAAAAAATTGCTAGTCAGCGACCCTAACCGGCAGCTTGTCATCCTGTATATTTTTATACGCTGCCCCTTCGAACGCTACGATAGTAGTAGGTGCTATAACGCAATGAACAGCCTGGAGATACCCGGTGTTGCCCCTGCCACAGCTTTGAGCGAAGCCCACGTTGCCATCATCAGGGTTCAGCTTTGTTGCCGGGCATACTCGGGAGATCAATCTAGACAGACCTTGCTTCAAAGGCCAGCAGCTCGATTTGATCCTGATATGATGAGAGTCTTCCTTCGCTTTCTGGAGTCTCGAGGTTAAAGCTCCCACGAGAGCATTTCCTTGACCCTCCCCCCCTCCGGTGCTATCATGGCGGCGAGGAGTTGCCTTGTTCCCCTGGAGAGTGAATGTTTATGTAGCTGATAGCTTCCAGGGCCTGGTGAAGGCAGCCCGGCTGCGGAAGGTAGCGGCTAAAACTTTGGAGGCCTATGGTGGTGGGAGGCCGGGGAAGACGAGCCTGGCCATCGTAGGGGACGAGGAAATGCGTCGGATGAGCAAAGCTAGCCGGGGCCTGGACGAGGTAACCGATGTCCTTTCTTTTTCTTTTGAGGCGGGGGATTTCCCCCGCCGACCTCGCTCCCTGCCTCTCCTGGGCGAGGTAGTGCTTTGCTATCCCCAAGCGGAGCGCCAGGCACGAGAGATGGGACATCCAGTGGAGCGCGAGCTTTCTGTCCTGGTCATCCATGGCGTCCTCCATCTGCTGGGCTACGACCATGAAAAAGAGGCTGATGCGGAGTCTATGACGCAGGCCGAGGCCCATGCCCTGGCCCTCTTGAGTTAAGCTGGAACCAGACGATGAGCGAAGTCCTCTACCGCAAATGGCGCCCCCAGGCCCTGGCCGAGGTGGTAGGGCAGGAGGCTGTCACTAAAACCCTGGGCAATGCCCTGGCCTCGGGCAAGGTGGCCCACGCCTACCTATTCGCTGGACCCCGGGGGACGGGGAAGACCAGCACCGCCCGCATCCTGGCTCGCGCTGTGAACTGCCTCCGGGAGGATGGCCAGAAGCCCTGCCAAGAGTGCCCCATGTGCCGAGCCTTCGCCCAGGGCCAGGCCCTGGACCTCATCGAGATCGATGCCGCCTCTAACCGGGGCATAGACGAGATTCGCGACCTCCGGGAGAAGGTGAACTTCGCCCCGAACCTGGCCCGATACAAGGTCTACATCATAGACGAGGCCCACCAGCTCACCGCCGACGCCTTCAGCGCCCTGCTCAAGACACTGGAAGAGCCTCCGCCCCATGCCATCTTCGTCCTGGCCACCACCGAGCCTCACAGGGTACCCCTCACCATTCTGTCTCGATGTCAGCGCTTCGACTTCCGCCGCATCTCCTCCTCGGCCATGGTTGCCAGGCTGGAGCAAATTTGTACCGGGGAGGGCATTCGGGCCGAGGCCGAGGCCCTGGCCCTCATCGCTCGCGCCGCCGGGGGCAGTCTTCGAGATGCCCTGAACCTGCTGGAGAAGGCGGTAACCTATTATGGGTCTGATATCGGCCTCCGCCAGGTGCAGGAGGCCCTGGGCCTGGTGGATAGCGCCCGACTCAGGGAGCTGGCGAGCCACCTTTTGGGTCGAAACCTGGCGGCGGGCCTGGCTGCCATAAGCGACGCCGGCAACAACGGCGTAGACCTGCGCCAGCTTCAGCGCGGGCTGATGGATTATCTGCGTAACGTGCTCCTGGTCAAGGCCGGAGCGGGAGATGGGGTGGATGTGGGGCCGGAGGACAAGGCCGAGCTTATCAAGCTGGCGGCGACCACCTCGGCGGAGGAGGTCATGCGCGCCCTTCGTTTGCTGTCCCAAGAGGTGAGGGTGGAAGGACAGCCTGCCCTCTCCCTGGAGCTGGCCCTGGCTGAGCTCTGTCTATCCCGGGAGGAGCCATCGCCTCCGCCTTCCCAGCCCCGTGTGACGGCCCCCAGGGCCGAGGCCAACTTCCCTAGATCCAACCCACTCCCTCGGCCCGCCCCTGCTCCTCCCCAGCCCCGGCCCGCCCCCAAGGTCGAAGCTCCCAGAGCTGAGGCCCCCAAGCCCGCCCCCCGGGAGAGGGGCCCCATGCCCATCGAGCCGGCGGCTCGGCTGGAGTTCCTCCGGGCCAACTGGCGGCGGCTCCTAGGGGAGGCTCCTCCCCCGCTCCGCAGCAGCAATGGGGTGGCTTTCCTGCGCAGCAGCCAGCCAGTCTCTCTGGAGAACAACATCGTGGTGATAGAGTTCCGCCATGAATTCCACTGCCGGGAGCTGGAGAAGGCGGAGAATAAGCACCAAGCCGAGGAGTTTCTGAGCCAGTTGCTGGGATCGCCTTGCCGGCTCCGCTGCGTGGTCTCGCAGGCCCTGACCCAGGCGGCCTCGGACCCGCTGGTGCAAGAGGCCATGCGCTGGGGAGGCAGGATAGTGAATGTAGAGACGGAGGGTCACGTAGATGAATAGGGATATGCTGCGCCAGGCGCAGAAGCTTCAGGCCCGCCTGACCCAGGCCCAGGCCGAGCTGGAGTCGGCCACGGTGGAGGGCAGCGCCGGGGGCGGCGCCATCACCGTGACCGTGACGGGACAACAGAAGGTTACCGCGGTGAAAGTCTCGCCCGAAGCCCTGGAGGGTGCCGACAGGGAGATGCTGGAGGACCTCATCTTGGCGGCGGTGAACGATGCCCTGGATAAGGCTCGGGACCTGGCCGCCCAGCGCCTGGGGGCCATCACCGGCGGCCTCAACATACCCGGCCTGATGTAGGGGCGCAGGTGGAGAAGGGCGGCGCGGCACCTCCCATCGCCCGGCTCATGGCGGAGCTGACCAGGCTGCCAGGCATCGGCCCCAAGACCGCCGCCCGGCTCACCTATCACCTCCTGCGCCGACCCAAGGAGGAGGCCCAAGCCCTGGCCGAGGCCATCGTCGCCCTTAAGGAGCAGACCGTCCTCTGCTCCCGCTGCCAGAACCTATCCCAGGCCGACCCCTGCCCCCTGTGCTCTAGCCCGGAGCGGGACGGAGGCCTCATCTGCGTGGTGGAGGAGCCTCTGGATATCCTGGCCCTGGAGCGCACCGGTCGCTACAAGGGCCTGTATCACGTCCTCCACGGGGTGCTGTCGCCCCTGAACGGCGTCGGCCCCGACGACCTGAAGGTTCAGGAGCTTGTGGAGCGTTTGAAGGGGGGTGGGGTGAGGGAGGTCATCCTGGCCACCAACCCCAACGTGGAGGGCGAGACCACCGCCCTCTACCTGCACCGGCTTCTCCTGCCCCTGGGGGTGCGGCTGACCCGCCTGGCCCGGGGCCTGCCCATGGGGGCCGACCTGGAATACGCCGACGACGTTACCCTGACCCAGGCGTTAGAGGGGAGACGGGAGTTTTAGGAGAAGAAGTCTCGGATGTTGGTCGGAAGAGTCTCACGCCCCTTATTTTAACCTGACGAAGACCTTCTCCCCTTTGGTCATAACTCGAATTTCCTTGCCCAAATTCTTAGCAACCTTGCGATAGAGATGGGATACTTTTCTCGGGGTATCTCGGCCCGTAGGTGTTACCTCTATGGCATTATCAGAGCTTAACTGGTTAAGAAATTGTTCTGCTTCACGCTCTCCCGGTCTCTTCTTTAGCTCAGAAAGAGCAACGATACGTGTCCTCATTGTGTCCTCCTATTTGACATTCGTATGTCTCCATGTTAGCATCTTTTTTGTAAGTAATCAAGGGTATTTTGGAGCTTATAGAGATAAGCTTAAGGGCATTGCCCATAGAGGTAGTTGAGTGTAGGTGTCTTATGGGTGAAACTCGGGTAAACCTGAAGCATCTTCTGGAGAACTTAAGGGACTCATATCCATTGCCTTTAGAAGAGGCCATCGTTACCGAGTTAGTAGCTAATGCCCTTGATTCCAAAGCTTCGAGGATTGGCTTTACTGTAGATTCAGGTGAGTGCTCATTGTCAATTGTGGATAATGGCGCGGGGATGAAACGCGAAGAGTTCGAGAAGTATCACGATATTGCTGAGACCACTAAGGAAAAAGGACGAGGGATAGGATTTGCCGGCCAGGGTGCCAAGTTGTCTTTGTTGGCAGTAAGGTCGGTGCAGACGGAAACGAAGACAAGTGAGGGGTCCTTTTCCACTGCGTGGCATCTTGAAGATGACTATCATGCCCCTTGGGATTTTATTCCTCCTTTGGGCCTTGTTGGTACACAGACAGGGACAGCAATCAAAGTTCTTCTGAGAGAAAAACAAAGCGATCTGGCAAATTCGACTTTCGTGATTAGGACTATTCAGAAATGGTTTGCTTCCCTCTTAGAAAAGGATTTCATGCCCAAAGCCCTTAGAGAAGTGTACCCAAGCGGAGTCTTTTTCGGCGTAAATGGGAGGATGGTGGAGCTATCCCAAAGTTCGGTGTTTCATGACTTTGCCACTGGCTATAAGCTCAGGCCTTTTGAAGTGCGACTTAAAAGGAAGCAGGTAGGAATTGGATTCCTTGGAAGAAGTATCCGCTCTTTGAAAGAGGAGGAAAGGGGCCTGGCGATATCTGTGTTGGGTAAGGTCGTAAAGCGGGGTTGGGAGTGGGTGGATGTTTCTCCGAAAGACCGCAAGTTCATATGGGGCATGGTTGAAGTCCCCGCTCTCTCCACAATTCTTGCGACAAACAAATGCGACTTCTTGTCCGACGTGTCGAGCAAGACAAAGTATTACCAGTATCGCAAGGCTATTGTTGTGGCCATACAGCCCATCCTACGTGCCATGGGCGAGTTGCCTGAGGCTGAGCCTGAAGCGCTACCGCAAGCGTTGGCAAAAGAAATCCGAATGGTCCTTGAGGAACTTCTGCCCGATTTCCCTGAGCTGGAACCACTTTTGGATAAGCAGGGACGAGGGGAAAAGGTTAGCACGGTTCTGCCCGACCCTGCTGCCGATCCGGCAGGGGGCGTGGAGCAAGGGGTGGCTAGTGTAACTGGAGACCAGGGAGGGGTTGGGCAAGGAGCGGGAGTTGATGTTGGGCCAGGCACGGGGCCTGGTGAAAGGATTTCCCCAGAAGCTCCGCTTACAGAACCAGGTAGGCAGCATGAGGGAAGGCGCAGGCTTCCTGGGCTTATGATCCGCTATGAAGACAAACTAGAGGAAGAACTAGGGCGATTGGAAGGAATTACCATATTCATAAATAAGGGGCATCCTGCTTACAGAAAAGTTGCCGACTCAAAAAGCCTGGAGAATTACCATACTTTTCTAACGATAGCTTGGGTGTTGTCAAAAAACCTTGCTGATGGAAGGTCTCCCCAGGGATTCATAAATCAGTTCCTTAGGATTTGGGGGGGTTAATCATGGGGGATAAGTTTCCGCTCATCGTATCGCCAGAAAAAGATTCCAAGGGTGAGTTCAAGGTTGCAACCTCTTTTCAAACTCTGCTGGACGCATCTCGAAGCGTGCGCAAGGACTTAGAATATGTTGAACAAGACTATGCGCTTTTGATAAGTAACCTTCGCTGTTTGCTCATTAGAAGTGGCACGAGTGGAAGGCGAGACCCGCGTATTTACTGGCTTGCCGGAGATGAAATATTAAGCTTCCTTCGACGTATGGATGATTTGGGCTTTTTTCTACATCAACAGAATAAAACGCTGGCAAGAGATGTGGGAGTACATGAAAGCTTGCTCAAAAGGGTTATCTCATTTCGCAGGCGCTTTCCGCTTCTTTCTCAGGTTGACCCTTCTATCTTGTGGACTAGATACAGGAGCAATGCAGTCCCGCTACCCGGGAGCGAAAAAGATCAAGGTGTTTAGTGCCCCGCCCCCGCACCTATAAGACCGAGGCCATCGTGCTGAAGGCCGCCCGCCTGGGGGAGGCCGACAGGCTCCTCACTATGTTCACCCCCTCCCTGGGCAAGGTGCGGGCCGTGGCCCGGGGCGCCCTCCGCCCCAAAAGTAAGCTGGCCGGCCACCTGGAGCCTTTCACCCGCGCTTCCCTCATGCTGGCCCAGGGCCGCACCCTGGACGTGGTCGCCGGCGCCCAGGCCCTGGAGGCCTTCCCCACACTCCGCGCCGACCTGGAGCGGACGGGCCTGGCCTTCTACCTGGCCGAGCTGGTGGACCGCTTCACTGCCGAGGGCCAGGAGAGCTATCCCATATACGCTTTGCTTCTGGAGGCCCTGGGCTGGCTGGACAAGGCTCAGAAGGTGGGCCTGGCCCGCCCAGCCTTCGAGCTTCAAGTGCTCCGGCTCTCGGGGCATGGCCCCCAGCTATCCCATTGCCTGAAGTGCCGAGCCGAGATAAAGGGCGCTGCCGCCTTCTCGTCGGCCTCCGGCGGGGCGCTCTGCCCTATCTGTGAGAGAGATGCCCCCGATGCCCGCCCCCTCTCCATCGCCGCTCGCCGGGCCATGGTCTATCTCCAGGGCAGCGCCTTCTCCCGGGGGGCCAGGGTCAAGGTGCCCACAGCAGTGGAGCGGGAGATGGAGGGGCTGCTCCAGGGATACATAGCCTACGTGCTGGAGCAGAGCGTCAAATCGGCGATCTTTTTGGAGCGGCTGAGGCGGGAGGACGTCAGCGCTGCCGCTGCACCGAATAGTCGGCCATATCCAGAAGGGCCTGCCTGAAGGGACTGTCCGCCAGCACCTGGAGGGACTGGCAGGCCTGGGCCTGGAAGCCTTGGGCCACGGCGTAGCACTCCTCGATGATGGAGGAGTCTCGAATCAGGGCGATGGCCTTCTCCAAATTCGCCTCGGCGTCCTGGCCCTGGAAGAGGGCGGCCACTGGTCCCCCACCGGGGCAGCGCTCCACCAGGAGTAGGGCGGGGAGGGTGAGGGTGCCCTGAAGGAGGTCGGAGCCTACCGGCTTCCCCATCTCCCGCTCCTCCCCTACGAAGTCCAGGATATCGTCCACCACCTGGAAGGCCATGCCCAGGTGGTGTCCGTAATTCTTCATAGCTTGCACGGACCCGGCGGGGGCCTGGCTCAGAAGGGCCGCCGCCTCCGTGGCGGCGGAGAAGAGGGAGGCAGTCTTCAGGTCGATGCAGCTGAAATACTGCTCTCGGGTTACATCTATCCGATGGGAGAAGCTCTTCTCTTGCAGCTCACCATTGCACACGTTCATCAAGGTGGCGGCGAAGAGCTTTATCACCTCCATGTTGCCAGTATTGGCGGCCAGCTCCGCGGCCAGGGAGAAGAGGTAGTCCCCCACCAGGACCGAGGTCGTCCGGTCCCAGAGGACGTTCAGGGTAGCCTTGCCCCGGCGCAGGGGCGAGTCGTCCACGGCGTCGTCATGGACCAGGGTGGCCGTGTGCAGGAGCTCGACGGCCACGGCCATGGGGACATGAAGGTGAGCACGGTAGCCCAGGCACTTGCCAATGAGGAGGCTCAGGGTAGGGCGGAGCATCTTCCCTCCACCCTCCCCCAGCACGTGCCCCAGGAGCTGGCTCAGCCACGGATATGGCGTTCTCTGGGGGAAGCTTATCAGCATATCCCTCACCTGGCTGAGCTCTTGGGCTGTCGGCTGGTAGAAAGAGGGGCTAATCTGGCCTTGGCTCATGGGCGAGCGATCTCCCGAGCCCGCCGCCGGCGCTCCTGCCACCGGTCGAGCCATACGATGAGCGGAGGCAGGACTACCAGGCTGCTCACCAGGGCAAAGAAGATGTTGAGCATGGTAACTATGCCGAAGTCGCGCAGTATGAGGAACTGAGTGGCGCTAAGTAGGGCAGCGAACCCGGCGAAGGTGGTCAGCCCCGAGGCGACGATGGCCCGCCCTATCCGAGTCATGGCCTCTATCATGGATGCCTCCGGGGCGCTACCCTTTCCACGCTCTTCATAATAACGCATCATGAGCAGAATTGTGAACTCCGTCCCTATGCCCAGGATGAGGGCCCCCAGGGTGGCGGTCATGGGGGTGAACTTTATGCCCAGAAGATACATCACCCCGCTGGACCAGCCCAAGACAAGGGCGATGGGCAGCGTAGCCACGAAAGCCTTCATCGCATTGAGTCTGAAAACAATGAGCAGCACCAGGAAAATGAGACCCATTCCCAGGAACGTCATCTGTCGGCGACCCTGGGTGAGGGCGTTGAACAGCTCCAGCCAGATCGTGGGCGCGCCGGTCAGGCTGGCATGAATCCCTGGAGGCAACTCCCTTATCTCTGCCTTCAGGGATGGCACCAGCCTCTGGACATCGTCGATATTGATTCGGCCCAGCTCTACCACTATGTTGGCCGATGTGTAGTCTGGGCTGAGGAAATTCCTTCTGACCTGTGCCGATATTTGCTCCAGGGTTGATCTCACGGTCGCCGCATCCTCGGGCAGCTTGTCACCGTTGGTCTGGGCCACCAGATCGGCTACGCTGCGCACCCTGGCCACCTCGTTCTTATAGTTGGACTCGATCCTCGCCTGGAGGCGGAGCATCCAGCCCAGCACAGCGGGGTCGCTGACGTCCTGGGCCTCCACCAGCACGCTGAGGGAGCTGGCACTGCCGACGATTTTCTCCAGAGCATTGAGGGCTTTGATAGGCTCCAGCTCTTGGGATATGAACTTGTTCTGGTCGGTCTCTACACCCACCTTGGTATCCAGAAACAGGCCGGCCCCGGTGAGCACGAGGGCGATAGGTAAGATGAGCGCGGGCCTAGCGATGACCGCTCGAGCCAGCCTGGCCAGGCCGGCTTGCACCCATTCCAAAGCCCTGGGCTGACCATATGGCTCGCTCTGTGTCCCAGGTTGAGTAGCGTTAGCCTTGATGGCGTTATTCTGGGAGCGCCGCCCTCGCCAGTAGAGCAGGGCCAACACCAGGAAGACAGCAGCCACAAAAGCTGTCGCCAGACCAATGATGAGCATGATGGCGAAGTCCCGCACCATGGGGAGCGGAGAGATGAGCAAGGAGGCAAAGCCCAGGCTGGTGGCTATCAGGGCCACCGTCACCGCTGGCCCGATGTGAGGCAGGGTCTCGTGGACGGCCTCGGCAGCAGTGGGGCGACGGCTGAACTCCTCATCGTAGCGATTGTGGAGCTGTATGCCATAGTCCACGCCCAAGCCGATGAGGATGGGGAAGACCGCTATAGTAGCCATGGACATGGAGATGCCCAGGGCACCCATAATGCCGAAGGTATATACGATGGTCACCACCACCACGCCCAGGGAGAGCCAGCGCCAGGGGAAAAGGCCGCGCACCCGAAAAATGACAGCTAGGATGACCAGCATGAGGAGCACAGAAATGATGAGCATGGTGCGCAGGCTGGAGGTCATCAGGTCGTTTATCACGGCGCTTATTGTCCCGGCGCCCGTGGGGGTGGCCTCTATGCCTTGCCAGGGGAGTCCCTTCACAATGTCAGTTATCTTGGCGGAAGTTGCCTGCTCCTCATCCAGGCTGAGGTCGCTCCGCAGCATTATCACGATGAGGCCATGCTGCCCGTCGGGGAGAACAGAGCGGAACTCCGGTTTAACCTCGCCGTCGCTGGCGAATACCAAGCTACGGATGGCCTGAGAGTCTGAGGGGAGCTCTGGCCCTCCCCCCTGACGGGCCGACATTTGCTTCACCAGCACCGCTGGGCCCACCACGGAGATGACCGCTGGGTCGTCGACGACCTGGGACTCCAGGCTCTCCTCGGCCCTAAGGTTCTCAGGGAGCACTATCTGGTCCAGGCTATTGCCCGTGAGCAACACCACCATGTTGTTGCCGCTGAAGTTCTGGCTGAACCGCTGGAAGTCCTGGTAGGTCTGCGAACGGGGCGAGATGAAGGTCTCTATGCCGCTGGACATGGTCAAGCCTCGAGCGCCGAGGAACGAGAGGATGGCCAGGGCCAGGCCTGCCCCCAGGATAGTGGCCGGCCGGGCAGCGATGAACTCAGCTAGCTTCTGAAAGGCTCGGCTCATAGATGTCTCATATCGCGGCTAGCGGGGCTGGCCCAGCCGGGCCACCTCCGCCTCCAGGTCGGATTCCTCCAGCTTGACGAAGAGGGGCTGAGGGGCGGGCAGCCTCTGGCCTGCCTGGGGGACCTGCCACTCCCACCGGTCACCAGCTCCGGGGAAGCCCAACATGAGATGCAGCTTCTCGGAGCTGAAAGGGAGGAACGGGTAAAGCATGGTCTTGAGCCCAGCGATAACGCCCAGGGCGGTGTGCATGGCTGTGGCAGCCATCTCCGGGTCTTGCTTTATGTTCTTCCAGGGGGATTTCTCTTCCAGGTAGCGATTGGACTCCCCGGCCAGGGCCATGGCGGCCCTGATGGCCTCCCGAAAGCGACACCTGGAGAGGAGTCGGTCAACCTCGTCCAGGGTGGACTGGGCCCTCTGGAGGAGAGCCTGACTGGAGGTGTCGGCCTCCCCAGGATGGGGCACCTGACCGTTGAACTGGCGCTGAGTGAAGGTGAGCACCCGGTGCACCAGATTGCCGTAGGTCGCCACCAGCTCGTCGTTGTTGCGGCGGTAGAACTCCCGCCAGGAGAAGTCGGTGTCCGAGGTCTCGGGCATGTTGATGGAGAGGTAGTAGCGCAGGGGGTCAGGGGCGTAGCGCTCCAGATAGTCCGGTAGCCATACCGCCCAGTTGCGACTGGTGGAGAATTTCTGCCCTTCGAAGGTGAGGAACTCGTTGGCAGGCACGTCGTAGGGCAAGGGCAGGACTCCATAGCCCAGGAGCATAGCTGGCCAGATGAGGGTGTGGAAGGGGATGTTATCCTTACCGATGAAGTAGTAGCTCTTGACACCCTCCTGCCAGAAGGGAAGCCAGGCATCTTTTTGTCCTTGGCCCTGGGCCCATTCCTGGGAGGCCGACAGGTAGCCTATCACCGCCTCGAACCAGACGTAGATGCGCTTGTCCTCGAAGCCCGATAGAGGAACAGGCACCCCCCAGGCCAGGTCCCGGGTGATGGCCCGGTCTTTCAGGCCCTCTTCGATGTAGCGCCGGGTGAAGTTGAGCACATTGGACCGCCAATGGCTTTGCCTCCCCACCCATTCAGCTAGGGGCTTGGCGAAGGCGGAAAGGCGGAAGAAGAGGTGCTCCGAGTCCCTCATGATTGGCTGGCTGCCGCAGAGCTTACAGCGCGGGGACAGCAGGTCTGCGGGGTTAAGCGTCTTGCCGCACTTGTCGCACTGGTCGCCCCGGGCGTCGGGGGAGGCGCAGTGGGGGCAGGTGCCCTCCACGTAGCGGTCGGGGAGGAAGCGGCGGCAGGAGGGGCAGTAGGGGAGGGGCATGGTGCCCTGGTAAATGTAGCCCTTCTCCTTGAGGCGCAGGAACATATCGTGCACCGCCCGGGCGTGGTTGGGGGTGCCGGTAGTGGTGAAGAGGTTAAAGGTGATGCCCATGCGCTGCCAGCAGCCCAGGAACTCCTGGTGGAACCGAGCCACCACCTCCTGAGGAGAGTGGCCCTCCTGCTCCGCCCGCACGGTGATGGGGGTGCCGTGCTGGTCCGAGCCGGAGACCATGAGCACAGTGTTGCCCTTCATCCGATGGTAGCGAGCGAAGATGTCAGCGGGCAGGTAGGCCCCGGCGAGGTGACCTAGATGGAGGGAGCCGTTGGCGTAGGGCCATGCCACCCCAATGAAGATTCTCTCTATCATAGCATTCAATGCTGGACTCCATATTAGCACAGATTGGGGGGATAGGGAAACCTAAAGGGGGGCGAGGCCCCAGGCTCGAGCCAGGGGTATATCCAACAAGGCTAATGGGCCAATGCATCGACCCGCGGGCAGTGGGTTAGAAACCAACAAGAGAGGGTTAAGGCTCGTCAGAGAACTTGCCCCAGCTTCAGCCAGGCTCGGTAGAGCTCCCGGCGAGGCAGGCCGGTGGCTTGAGCAAGCTGGGACAGGGCCTCCCGGGCCGGCAGTCCCTTTTTCTTCAGACGGCGCATCTCCGCCGTTAGTTTGGGTGAGAGGCCAGGGAGTGTCTTCTCCTTCTCGCGCCCCTCAATGACCAGGGTGCACTCGCCCCGGGGCTGCTGAAAGTGCTCCAGGGCCTGGCTGACCCGGCCCCGAAACACCTCCTCGTGGAGCTTGGTGAGCTCTCGGCAGACGGCGATCCTTCTATCTCCCAATGTTTCCAGGATATCGGTCAGGGAATCCCGAAGGCGGTGGGGGGCCTCGAAGGCCACCAGAGTTCGCCCCTCTTCAGCCAGAGAGGACAGGAGCTTTCGCCTCTCTCCCTTCCGCCGAGGCAGGAACCCGAGATATAGAAACTGGTTTGTTGGCAGCCCCGAGACAGAGAGGGCGCTCAGCACCGCCGAGGGGCCTGGGATGGGGACAATGGGGATGCCCTTCTCCAGTGCGGCGGCCACCAGCTCATAGCCGGGGTCGCTGATGCCGGGGGTGCCCGCCTCGGAGACCAGGGCGACATCTTTTCCTTCCCCCAGGGCTCCAAGGAGCTGGGGCAACCTGGCCCTCTGGTTCCCCTGGTGGAAGCTGAGGAGCCGGCCATGCAGCCCATGGGCCGAGAGGAGCTGGCGTGCGGTGCGGGTGTCCTCGGCGGCGATAAGGTCCACCTCCCCCAATATCTTCAGAGCCCGGAGGGTAATGTCCTCCAGGTAGCCGATGGGTGTAGATACCAGATAGAGGGCGGACACAACGTTCTCTCAGGCAATCTATTGTATCCTGAGGGGTGGCGGATGTCCAAAAGAGTCCCTTGTTATATTTGTGCTAGAATAATCGGAAAAAGCTGGCATAGCCAGAACATAAGGATAAAGGATATTCGTATGCTGGATGTTTTTCTCAATGTAATCCTGCCCACTTTCCTGGTGGCCGCCATTGCAGCGGCGTTTCAGCGATGGCGGAAGGTGTCAATCGCTCCGTTGAACCAGGTGATGCTATACATCCTTGCTCCGGCCCTCATCTTCACGTCCCTAGTGCAGCAGGAGATGCCTGCCTCGGTATCGGGGCGGATAGTAGCTGCCATGCTGCTGGCCACGGCCTTTGTCTTGGTAGCCAGCACCATCATCAGCCGGTGGCTGCGGCATGACCGGGCCATGAGGAGCGCCTTCATGCTGTCTACAGGATTCCCCAACTCAGGGAACATGGCACTGCCCATCCTGCTGCTGGCCTTCGGCCAGCCGGGGCTAACAGTGGGCATCATCGTTTTTGTGACCCAGGCCATCACCGGGCAGTCCCTGGGTATTTTCATAGCCGCCAGGAGCCAGATGAGCGGCCTAGCGCCGCTAAGACAGGTCTTCAGACTACCCGCTATCTACGCTATTTCAGCAGCGCTCCTGGTCAGGCTGCTGGGTATTGATCTGCCCTTTACAATCTCCCGCCCTGTAGAGATGTTATCTCAGGCAGCTATTCCAGCGATGCTGGTGGTTCTGGGATTGCAGCTCGGGACTGGCTTCGGGTTGGACAGCCCCCCAAGCCTGGTGGCGGCGCTCACTGTTCGGCTGCTGCTTTCGGCTCCTTTGGCTTATCTGGCCACGGTGCTGGTGGGATTGAGTGGCCTTTCCCAGAGCGTGGTCATCATAGTGTCGGCTATGCCGGTGGCCGTTTTCACCACCATCCTCGCCGCCGAGTTCAAGGCAGGCCCCAAGTTTGTCACCAGCGTCGTTATAGCCAGCACTTTCTTAAGCGTATTCACCTTGACGGTCATCATTTCGGCGGTGAAGGCTTTCATCGGTGTATAGCTAGAGCCTTTACAGGGGGCTGCTTATCTTGTATCCTGGCTTCGAAATCACTGTCTGAGGAGTCATTTCGATGTATCGAGCACCCCGGGGCACTCAGGACATCCTGCCCCAGGAACAGCCCTACTGGAGATACATAGAGGCCAGGGCCAAGGCCCTATGCCAGCTCTATGGCTATGAGCGCATAGACACTCCTATTTTTGAGGAGGCGGGCCTCTTCGTCCGCTCCATCGGCTCCGGCACCGACATCGTGGAGAAGGAGATGTACACCTTCCCCGACCGCAGCGGCGACTCTATGACCCTGCGGCCCGAGGGCACGGCCCCGGTGTGCCGGGTCTACCTGGAGCATGGCATGGGCTCCCGCCCCCAACCCGTGCGCCTCTACTACGTCTCCCCCATCTTCCGCTATGACCGACCTCAGAAGGGCAGATACCGTCAGCACCATCAGTTCGGGGTGGAGGCTCTGGGAGAGGCGGACCCTCTCCTGGATGCCGAGGTCATGGAGATGGCCTGGCGCTTCTTCACCGACCTGGGCATCTCGGATTTCTCCATCCTTCTCAATAGCATCGGCTGCCCACAGTGTCGACCTGCCTATCTGGAGAAGCTCAAGGACTACTACTCCCGGCTGGCCCCCCGGCTCTGCCCGGACTGCCGAAGGCGGCTGGAGCAGAATCCCCTGCGTCTGCTGGACTGCAAGCAGGCCTCCTGCCTTCCGTTGGGAGAGGATGCGCCTCGCAGCGCCGAGCACCTCTGCTCCGAATGTACAAGCCACTTTCAACGTCTCCGGAGCTATCTGGACGCCCTGGGCCTGCCCTACCGGCTGGACCACCGCCTGGTTCGAGGCCTGGACTACTATACCCGCACGGTATTCGAGGTCCAGCCCTCGGAGGAGGGCGCCCAGAGCGCCCTGGGTGGCGGGGGCCGCTACGATGGCCTCATTCAGGAGCTAGGGGGCCGGCCCACTCCGGGCGTGGGCTTCGCCGCGGGCATAGAGAGAGCCGTCCTGGCCCTGAAGCACCTGGGGACGCCGGTCCCACCTCTGCCCCGACCCCAGGTTTGTCTGGCCTATCTGGGAGATGGCCTGGAGGCGGCCAGGCTGGCCTCGGCGCTACGCCAGAAGGGAATACCCGTCCTTATGGCCACGGGGAGTCGTAGCCTCAGGGCCCAGCTCAGGCAAGCCAGTGCTCTGGGGATGAGCTATACCATCATCCTGGGGGAGAAAGAGCTGGCCTCTCAGACTGTCGTGCTCCGGGACATGGCCCAGGGCACGCAGCGAGAGATCCCCCTGGCGGACATTGCTACGGCTCTGGCCTCACTCTGATACCTGAGCTTTCGGGGCCTCTCTGGATATGCGGAGCTCGCCTTCCTTGAAATTGATTTTTGGCGTTTTCTTCCTCCTTCTTTTTTATGGAGGCCTTCCTTCTGACAGGCTATAAAGTGCGATGGTATAATGAAGGTGAAATGAGTGCAGGCGATGGCATGAAGACCGGCATGTGGTCAAAACTGGAGGCTATGGAGAGCCGCCACCGGGAGCTGGAGGAGCTTCTGGCCCGGCCCGAGGTAGCCACGGACTCTGAGAAGGTGCGCCTCCTAGCCCAGGAGCTGGGCTCTTTGCAAGAGGCCGTAGCCAAATATCGAGAGCACAAAAGGGTGGCAGCAGCCCTGGAGGAGGCCCGTGCCCTGGCCGAGGACGCCCAAGACGAGGACATAGCTCAGCTAGCCCGGGAGGAGATGGCCAGCCTCGGGGCACGCCGGGAGGCGCTGGAGGCGAAGCTCGAAGAGACTCTGGCCCCCAGGGACCCCCGGGACCAGAAGAACGTCATTGTGGAGATACGGGCGGGGACGGGGGGCGATGAGGCATCCCTCTTTGCCACTGACCTCATGCGAATGTATATGCGCTACGCCGAGTCCAGGGGCTGGACCACCGACCTTATCTCCAGCAGCGAGAGCGGCCTGGGAGGCTTCAAAGAGGTCATCTTCGAAGTAAAGGGCAAGGGGGCTTACAGCCGCCTCAAGTATGAGAGCGGCGTCCATCGGGTGCAAAGGGTGCCCCTCACCGAGGCATCGGGCCGTATTCACACCTCCACCGCCACAGTGGCTGTCCTCCCGGAGGCCGAGGAGGTGGATGTGGACATCTCCCCTGACGACCTGAGGATAGACATATTTCACAGCGGCGGGGCGGGAGGCCAGAACGTGAACAAGGTGGCCACGGCGGTGCGCCTCACCCATCTTCCCACCGGGATGGTGGTTACCTGCCAGGACGAGCGCTCCCAGCTTCGCAACAAGACCAAGGCCCTGGCTGTGCTCCGGGCTCGTCTCCTGGCCACAAAGCAGAGGGAGCAGGAGGAGAAGATGACCTCGGAACGACGGGCCCAGGTGGGAACCGCCGAGAGGGCGGAGAAAGTCCGCACTTATAACTTCCTCCAGGACAGGGTCACCGATCACCGAGTAGGCCTGAGCCGCCATAACCTTCCCTCCGTCTTGGAAGGCGACCTGGAGCCTTTTATCGACG
Organism: Chloroflexota bacterium; assembly: GCA_016210485.1. Taxonomy (GTDB): domain Bacteria; phylum Chloroflexota; class Dehalococcoidia; order JACQUD01; family JACQUD01; genus JACQUD01. The sequence goes on from JACQUD010000059.1 coordinate 86,138, forward strand.
CCCTGGTGACTCAGGAGCGTGGCCTGGCATCTGAGACCCAGCGGACATGACCCTGGGGGAAGCCCTGGAAGGGGCAACCCGTGCCCTGACCTCTCAAGGCATCGAGCAGCCCCATCTGGAAGCCCAGCTTCTCCTGGCCCACGCCCTGGGAGTGGCTCGAGTCGAACTCTATCTCCAACTTCATAAAGGCCTCGCCACCGAGGTGGAGCAGGCCTTTCTCCATCTCCTGGAGCGCCGCCTCAAAGGGGAGCCTTCAGCCTATATCCTGGGGTGGAGGGAGTTTTATGGCCTGGAATTCTCCGTAGATCCCAGGGTCCTCATCCCTCGCCCCGAGACGGAGACCCTGGTAGAGGCAGCCCTGGCCTGGCTGAAAGGGAATCGCCTGGATGATGGCCCGGTGGCTGACGTGGGGACAGGGTGCGGGGCTGTGGCCATCGCCCTGGCCAGGGCGATGCCTCGCCTCCAGGTCTATGCCATCGATGTCTCGCCTGGTGCTCTGGAGATGGCGGACCTGAACTCCCGGCATCACGGTGTGGAAGAGCAGGTGCGCCTCCTCCAAGGGGACATGCTGGGGCCTTTACCCTATCCCGTTCCCCTCATCGTGGCCAACCTGCCCTATGTCTCCGATGCCGAGTATCCGGCTCTGCCCCGTGAGGTCCGGGATTTCGAGCCTGCCGCCGCCCTCCGGGGCGGCCCCGACGGCCTGGACCCCTTGCGTCGGCTCCTGGCCCAAGCCACAGGGAGGCTCAGCCCGGGCGGAGCGCTCATGGCCGAGATAGGCCATGGGCAGGGGAAGAGGGCAGTATCTTTGGCCAGGAAGGCCTTTCCTCCGGCTGAAATAAGCGTCTTACCCGACCTGGCGGGGATGGGACGGGTGCTCCAGGTCAAGACATCTCGGTCTGGATAAGCTATACAAAACTGCTCCTGCTACACTAGTTCGTGCGAGCTCGAGCAAGAGTTCTTGGCCAACGGTTTCTACTATCTTATGGTGCGCTTCGCTTATCAGACATTCGCAGATCGCGCGATTAGCCACTTATATTTTGGCTTGACATGGCCATCTCAAGCTAGGCCTCGGAGGCGAACTCTGGGGGCTCTAGCCAAATTCAGCCTCGTTGCTACCTGCTCACACCTCTGCTAGTCCCCAGCTCGACACACCCAACGCGCCATAAGCGCCTTGTTGACTTCTTGAGTGATTCCAGCAGAAGCGTGAGCCACGGGGACGAAGTGCTGGTATTCAATGTTGCCCTCAAAAAGGGCCCACTCAGGATTTTTCATCAATACCGCAGGCCCTAAGATGTCGGCATAAGCGTCTGCTTGTTTTGTAGCAGTGACCTTACCCTGCAGAGCAGTTTGGGAGCCTTCGTAGCCCACAAGTCGTTTGCCCGTCATGGTCATCCAGTTCTGGCGCAGGCCAAAGAGCCTTTGGATTTCCAGCTGAATCTCCACTTCCACCAGAGCCTCTCTGACATCGGGGTCCCGGCTCAGCGACTGGCCATTGTGTTTCGTCTTCTTACAATAATCCAGGACGAACTCCTGATTCCGGTCCCGAAGTGTAGATTCCATATATAAGACGCTGATCTGTCGAACTCTAGTAGTTCCACTAATAGCTCGCCAGGCATTAGTCGCATTTTCATGCCCACCGATGAGATACTCAACAGGCACTCGTACGTTCTCAAAGAATATCTGCCACCCCCCAGTGTGACAATTGCGCATCATTGGCACGCGAACTTTGCTGATGCCCGGCAGGTCTATCGGAACCAGGAAAAGGCCAATATTTCGATGTCGCCCCCCCTTGGGGTCGGTAACAGCCACGAGACGGATATAGTCGGCATTATCGAATTGGGAGCCCAGCCAAAGCTTCGACCCATTCACGACGTAGTCATCCCCGTCGCGTATGGCTGTAGTCTTCGCTGCAGCCAGATCGCTCCCACCATCGGGCTCGCTGGAACCCTCCCAGGCAATAACTTCGCCCTTCAGTATAGGCGGCAGGAAGCGCTTTTTCTGTTCCTCCGTGCCCAGGGTATAGAGCTGAGGGGCAAAAGTAAGGATATTATTTCTAAAAAAGTCCCCTGTACCAAAACGCGACCACGGCCGCTGAGCTAGCTCTTCCCCGATGACCCAAGCTTCTCCTTCGCTGAGCCCTCCACCACCATACTCTTTGGACCAGGTCGGCGCTAACCAGCCCTTCGCACCCAGCTTGCGTCGCGCCGCTCGGATGAACTCATATTTGATGCTGCCGGGAAGCACATCGTGAGGATTGTCCGATATCTCAAAGTCCATAGGTATGTGGAGGTCAAGCCAGGCCCGCACTTCCTTGCGAAACTTTGCCAGCTTCGGTGTATCGCGAAATTCAAAATCCATGGCCCCCCTCCTCTTTTTCTCTTGAGGTATTCTATATACCACTTTTTGTACTTCTCGTCAAGTCTGATTTTTGGTGTGCAGCAAGATCGTTATCTTGTGCCTGAGGCCAGGTAGGGCAGCATATCCTGGAAAGAGGGGCAACTTGTAAAGAGAGGAGACTAGTTTAAGCGAAGCTCATGAGGTCGCGGCCTAGCCCGAGTGCATCTGGAAGAGCTTGCCCTCGGTCTTGATGGAGGGGGCGACCACCATCTCCACCTGATGCATCTCTTGGATTGTACCGGCACCACACACACCCATAGCCGTGCGCAGAGCACCCATAAGGTTCTGAGTGCCATCGGTGACGGAGGTGGGGCCGAAGAGTAGTTGTTCTAGAGTGCTAGCCACGCCCACTTTGACCCGAGTTCCCCGAGGCAAGGACGAATGGAAGGTAGCCATGCCCCAGTGATAACCCTTTCCAGGGGCTTCTCTGGTACGGGCCAGGGGTGAACCTACCATAACGGCGTCGGCACCAGCGGCGATGGCTTTGCACAGGTCGCCCCCAGTGCGGATGCCACCATCGGTGATAATGGGGATGTAGCGGCCGGTGCGGCGGTGAAACTCATCCCGGGCGGCAGCGCAGTCCATGGTGGCCGTTACCTGAGGCACCCCCACCCCCAGCACTTCCCGGGTGGTGCAGGCCGCCCCCGGCCCCACACCCACCAGCACCC
>JACQUD010000060.1 GCA_016210485.1 Chloroflexota bacterium
GCACGACCTCCTGGGAGCCTACGACTTCCTGGTGGGCGCAGGAGTGCCCCCGAACCGCATCGCCTACCTGGGCTTCTCCCTGGGAGGCGCTATCTCCCTCCTCACCGCTTCCCAGCAAGGCTCGGTGCAGGCCGTGGTGGCCGACAGCAGCTTCGCGGACATCTCAGACCTCATAGCGGAAGAGGTGCCAAAGCGCAGCCCTGCCCCTCGGTGGGCCGTTCCTGCTCTTCTTCCAGGCACCATTGTGGCCGCCCGCCTGGTCTATGGCATAGACATAAGGGCCATATCGCCTGGGAAGGCGATCGCCAAATACCCGCATCCCGTCCTCCTCATCCACGGCCTCAAGGATGAGCGCATCCCCACTCAGCACGCTCAACGCCTCGTGGCCGCCTCACCAAACAAGGATACCCAGCTCTGGCTGGTGCCCGACGCCGAGCACGCCCGCGCCTTCAAAGCCCAGCCCCAGGAGTACGTACAGCGCCTGGTCTCCTACCTGGACAGCAGGTTTCCTCAGACACAGCCTTGAAATCCCTTAAACGCTAGAGTAGACAGCCCTAGAACTCCCCAAGGCTGTCCGCATCCTCTATCAGCTCCTTCACTCTCGCGTGCCCGTGCCGATCCTCCGTTATCTTCTCCACCGCGGCGTCTATCGCCTCCTCCTCGCTGCCAGCGTCCACGAAGGCCAGGAACTCTACTCGGTATTTAGGCATCGTCCCCTTGTCCTAGATAATCTACCACCACGGATTCTACAATCAGTCCCAAGTCTTTCCAAGCTCGGACGCCAACCTCCAAAAACCCTTGACCTGTTCGCTTTGCCAGAATGGACCTGTGCCATCCCAACCTTGACTGCGGAGAACATATGTTCTATCATCTCCTAAGCAAAAACATGAGGTGATCCATGAGACAGGAGGCCATCTTGCACTTCCCCTGGGATGCCCTGGCGGCCCTCCAGTACGCTCTTACGGCCCTTTCCAGCGTCTTCAACGCCCTCTACTTTGCCTCCTACCGCCCCTTTAGCAAGCGACGCCGAGTAGGAGCCTTGGCCCTCATGGCCGTCAGCATCGCCCTCCTTGCCCAGAGCCTTCACTGGGGTCTTTTGCCCCTTCTCCTGGGCCGTTCCTGGCTTTACACTCTACCAGACCAGAGCCGCCTCTTCATAGGCATCCCTGCCCTCCTGGGCTCCCTCCTTATCACCGCCCTCATCCTGCGGCAGTTGACAAACAGAAGGAAAAAGTAGGGAGAAGGCGATGGCATCCCTAGCCAAAGCGATTCGACAAGAGCGTTGGGACCTGGCAGCCCTCTGCCTCCTCCAGGGCTTCCTGCATCAGGTGGCCGAGCTGCCTCCCGATACGGTCCACGCCCTGCTGGAGATCCTGTCCGAGGCCGAAGATGGCAGAACGGGCTAAAGCAGAGGATATCGTCTCCAGCCAACCCCTTGAAGGCTTCTACGAGAAGGCCCTCTCTAAAGCCGAGCGGGTTCGCCTCCGCCACGCCCGTCAGATCCAGGGCCTGGAAGAGGAGATCGCCCTCCTACGAGTCCGCCTCCAGACCCTGGCCCGGGACCACCCAGAAAACCTGGAGCTTCTCCTTAAGGGCATCACCACCCTCATTCGAGCCGTGTCCGCCAAGTATCGCCTCTCCAAACAGGCCGAAGAGGACCTGTTCCACAGCGTCATGGGCGTCATCAAGGGCATAGGCGAAGTGCTCCTCCCGGAGGTGCCCCATAAATCCGAATAAACTTATGGAGGCTCTCAGAAGGCTTCGCCGTCCCTCCCCTAAACCCGTCAACCTCACCCCCGCCTCCACCTTCGAAGCCATCTTGGAGGAGCGCATCCAGGGCCTGGCGCACCAGGTGGACGAGCTAAAATCCAGAGTCAACGGCCTGGTGTTCGTGGTGGTCGGCGCCGTAGTAGTGCAAATCGTCCTGGGCTTGGTGAAAGGACAGCTATGGCTCTGAGACACCTCCTTCGCCCCTACCAGGTTGAAATAGGCCGCGCGGTCATGGAAAGCGTCCTCAACCGCCGCGGCCTCACCTTCACCGTGGAGATAGCACGCCAGGGAGGCAAAAACGAGCTGTCCGCCCAGCTTGAGCTTCTGCTCCTCACCCTCTACGCCGGCATTGGCGGCAACCTGGTCAAGGCCGCTCCCACCTACCTTCCCCAGGTCAACATCAGCCTCGCCCGCCTCAAAGAGCGCCTCGCCGACGCTGGCCTCGCCCCTTTCTACTCTCCAGAGGCCGGCCACGTGCTGCGCCTGGGAAAAGCCAGGCAGATCTTCCTCAGCGCCGATGCCTCCAGCCACGTGGTAGGCACCACCGCCCACATCCTTCTAGAGATCGACGAGGCCCAGGATGTGAATACCGAAAAGTACCACAAGGAGTTTCGGCCCATGGGCGCCTCCACCAACGTCACCACCGTCCTCTACGGCACCCCCTGGGACCAGCACTCCCTCCTGGAGGAGGTTAAGCAACGTAACCTGGAGCTGGAACGCGTAGACGGCATAAAGCGCCACTTCCGTTTCGATTGGTGCCAGGTTGCCAACCACAACCCCTCCTACCGCTCCTACGTTGAGGCGGAGAGGCAGAGGCTGGGCGAAAGCCACCCCATCTTTCGCACCCAGTACCTCCTGGATCCCCTCCACGGCGAAACGGGCCTCCTCTCCCCATTGCAGCGCGCCCAGCTCCAGGGAGACCACCAGCGCCAGCGCACTCCTCAGCCCGGCAGAATCTACGTGGCCAGTCTGGACCTGGCCGGCCAAGCCAGTGTAACAGCGGGAGACGCCTCCCTGCCCACCATCAAGCCATACCAGGACTCCACCATCCTCACCATCGGTGAGCTGGACTTCTCCATCTGCGACGACGTCGTGCTGGAACCCCGGGTTAACCTTGTGCAGCACTACTGGTGGACAGGCACACCCCACTCCGCCCTCTACCCCCAGCTCCTGGACCTTCTCAAGAACGTGTGGCACTGCCGCCGGATCGTTGTAGACGCCACCGGCCTGGGCCAGGGCATGGCCAGCTTCCTGCAAAAGGCCCTGGGCAGTCTGGTGGAACCCTTTATCTTCACATCCCAGAGCAAGTCCCGCCTGGGCTTCCAGCTCCTGGCCGCCGTCAACGCTGGACGAGTCAAGATGTATGCCCCTGACGGATCTCCTGAATTTGCCGAATTCTGGCACCAGATCGACCTAGCCCAGAGCTGCTTCAAACCCAACCAGACCATGAACTTCTTCGTGGATGCCTCCAAGGGCCATGACGACTTCCTGTCCAGCCTGGCGCTCCTGGCCCACGCCTCCCAGTACCTGCCCCGCATCGCCCATGGCCGAATACGCGAGCTGGTATAACCTTGCAAACCTAGAAATGCCAAGAGGAGACGACCTGCCATGCAACGGGATAGACGACAGACATCCATAGACATACTCCCCGAACTCTACCCCTACCGCGACGACGGCTGCGAGGTCTCCCCATCCTGCTTGTGCTGCCCCCTGCCCATCTGCAAATACGACGACCCCGGCTGGCTCCTGAGAGAACAGCGCCAAAAACGGGATCGGGAAGTCTTGACGCTAAAGCAGCAGACCGGCAAAAGCGTCCCCCAGCTTGCCCACCACTTCCGCCTCAGTCAGCGCACCGTCCACCGCATCCTCCACAGGGCAGCCAATGGCAAGGGTTCCTAGAGGAAGGTGCGGGAAACCTGGGTTTCCTGCCGGGGTTGTAGAGCCTGCCCTGAGCCTGCCGAAGGGGGTGCCCCCTAGATTAACGTATCGAGGACGGGTGGGTAGAACAAATCACGCTTGAAAGTACAGATAACAGAAAGGAGCATACCATGCCAGACCTAACCCTTCCCCAGCAGATCGCCCGCATGGACGGAGAGCGCCTCCGCACCTACCGCGGTAACCTGGACTTCTACAACGGTCTCCAGTGGCCAGGCTCCCCACGCTCCCGGGAGCGCCGCCTCACCTTCAACTACGTCAAGCCCTTCGTCCAGAAGCTCACCTCCTACCTGGTGGACGGCCTTTCCCTGCATATCGAGCCCTGGGCCGACTCTGAATCGGCCCGCACCATCGCCCAGCGCGCCCAGGAGGCCCTCCGAGGCGTCCACCAGGACAACCACCTGGAGCAATTGGACTTCGACACCGAGCTGGACGCCGCTGTCCTGGGTGATGGCGCTTACAAGGTGATCTGGGATCCCCAGGAGCATCGGGTGCGGGTCTCCTCCCCAGACGTTCAGGGCCTCTTCGCCTGGCACATCGCCGACGACCCCACCCAGGTATGGCGCGTCGCCAGCCGCTACTCCCTTTCCCCAGAAGAAGCCCAGCTCCTCTACGGAGAGGGCGTCTCCAAGCTCTTCTCTAACAAAAAGCAGGTCATCGTCGTCGAAGCCTGGACCGACCGCTCCTTCCAGATCTGGCTGGACGATGCCCCTCTTCGGGAGCGCCCCAACCCCTACGGCTTCATCCCCTTCGTCCTCTTCCCCAACCTGCGGGAGCCCAAGCA
>JACQUD010000061.1 GCA_016210485.1 Chloroflexota bacterium
CGTTAGCCAGGGCCTCCTGGATGATGCGTATCACCTGGATCTCAACCTCGGCGCTCAGTCTTACAGAGGTGTTCTCAGGGACGATGGTCAAGCTCACGGGGATTCCGCTCAACTGCTGGAACTTGTCCAGATATTCCTGCAACGCGGCGATGAAACCGTCTCGAGGCGAGATAGTGCTGCGCAGCCCCAGGATCGCCTCCCGGGTGTCAGCGTACACGTCCTTGGCCGCCCTCTCGAGTTCGGAAAGCTCGGAGCGTGCCGTAGCTGGATCGCCGATGTCCAGGAACCGCCTTACGGTCAGGGTCTTGGCGTTGACATAGGCCAGGACCTGGGCAACTCCATCATGGATCTCACGGGCGATGCGCCCCCTCTCCTCGGCCACCGCCAGGCTTTGCACCCTCTGGTACAACAGCACGTTCTCCATGGCAACCCCTACTTGATTGCCGACAGCGGTCATCAGTTGCAGCTCCCGGGGGGTAAAGCGCCGGGACTCTCTGGAAGCTAGGTCCATTGCACCCACCACTTTGCCTTTGGCGTGCAAAGGAATACAAACGAACAACCGGAAGCCCGCTTTCTTCACGCCAGCGCGAAGGAAAGAGTCTTCAGTGGAGATATCCGGGCAAATGACAGGCTCCCCTGTCAGCGCCACCTTGCCCGGGAAGCCCTCTCCCTTCTTGAATTTGGTTATCTCACGGAAGGCCTCTGGGAAAAGCCCGGAGTGAGTGAGCAAGACCATCTCCTGGGCCTCATCGTCCCAGAGCCAGGCTTCACCAGCCTCCATGCCGGATAGCTCCATCGCTCTGTCCAGCGCCGCCTTTACGATTTCTTTCAAGTTCAGGCTGCTGTTGAGGGCCGCCGAGAGCTCGTTCAGGGCGGCCAGCTCGCGGGTCCGTCGGGCGCCCTCCTCGAAGAGAGATGCCCGTTCTACCGCTGTGGCCACCTGGTTGGCGATCCCGGAGACCAGGCGGGCCGCGGAGTCATCGAAGGTCCCGGCCCGTCGAGCGATCAAGGCCATGACACCGACTACCCTTCCCTGGGTAGTCAAGGGCAAGGACATCGTAGAGCCGAAACCTTCCCGGCGTGCTATCTCCTGCAGGCTGGGGGTACCCTCCTTGAGGACATCCGATAAAACAACGGGCGACCCGGTGGTCACTACCTTGGTGCCTATGGGCGCATCGGCCAGCTTCTGGCGGCGGATGCGCTCTAGCATTCGCGGTGAAATCCCGGTATACGTTTCCGAGAAGAGCTCTGTCCTGTCCGGGGTGAGCAGGCAGATGGCCCCCGAGTCGGCGTGCACCAGGCGCATGACCCGGTCCAACGCATCGCGCATGATGACGTTCACGCTGAGGGAAAGCCCCAGAGACTCGGCGATCTCGCTTACGGCCGTTAGCTCCTCGTTTTGCCGTTTCACCTTGTCCTGGGTCCGCTGCACCAGGTGAAAGATCAGGTTGGCGAAGGTGGAAACCCCAACCAGGAACATGGAATATACTACTAGGAAGCCGCTGCGGGTGTGCAGGAACCATCCCCAGGAAACGAAATGGCGGACATAGTCCACAGCCAGCAGAAATGCCATGGGCAGCAGGATGGCCAGCCACTTGAGATGGCGAAGTTCCATCCGACCCAGGTCAGCGCGGATCCTCTTAATCATATCTTTATGATATAGCTTTCCAGCCATGTTGCCAATGGGCGTCTTTTCCGCTCCCTCTGGTAGAGCATCTTCTGACATTATCTGACCTTGGCAACGGGCTCGGTCTCAACCGGCGTGTCGGTCCGGTTGTTCCATTCCGCCATCGAGCCGTCGTAGTTGGTCACCTTGTCGAAGCCCATGAGTCTCAAGGTGAAATAACCGTGAGCCGCCCGCACCCCGGTCTGGCAATAGACGGCGACAGTATCATTCTGTGTCAGCCCTTTGCCGACGAACATGGCGGCCAGCTCTCCGGCAGGTTTCCAGACTCCAGCGTCCCCAGGTGTCATGGTATCCTCCCAGTTAACGTTCACGGCGCCCGGGACATGCCCACCCTTCATGTTGCCCCGAAGATCCTGGCCGACGTATTCGGCCAGGCTGCGGGTGTCCATCACCGTGAAGCCTGGTTTGCCGAGGTTCCCCAGGAGCGCGTCTCCGGTGATGAGAAGACGGCCCTCGGGGCGGGCGGTGAACTGCGCCGGCGTGACTTCGGGGACCGCCTGGGTGATGGGCCTGTTTTCTTGCTGCCACTTGGGGAAACCGCCATTCAGAATGGCGACCTTATCCCTGAGGCCGAAGTATTCCAGAGTCCAGAAGACTCGCGCCGCAACCATGCCCCGGTTCTCGTCATACAGCACCACCTTGACCGTATCGTCACCGATGCCCAACTCAGCGAGGGCCGTCTCTATTTGCGAGACCGGCGGCAGCTCGTTGGGGAAAGGTTGGTTGACGGAGATCCGGGAGAGTGGCAGGTTGAGGGCGTCCGGCAAATGTCCGGCAGCATATCTGTCGGGGGACCTGACGTCCAGGAGCCGCATTCCAGGGGCGTCCAGGTTCGCCTGGAGCCATGAGGTCTCCACCAGGAGATGGGCGTTGGGGTAGGCCGAGACAGGCGCGGGTGTTGCCGTCGGAGTCGGAGTGGCCTCCCGGGCGCAAGCTGTTAGAACTAGCAGGGCTGCCAGGAGCCACAAGACTATCCACTGGCGCTGCAACCTAATACGGGACACAGGGGCCCTTTCATCCTTGGAGACATCTTCTAACATCGTGTCGGCGCCCTACTTCTCGGATACGACGATGGTGCCCATCATCTCAGGATGAAGCGGACATGTCATGGTGAAGGTACCGGTATCGGGTGGCACAAAGGAAATAGCCAGCCAGCCACCTGCCCTGGCATGCAGGTGCACATCTATTCCGGTGGGGCATATCCCCGATTCGGAGTCACACACGTGGTAAGGTAGAAACAAAGCAGAGCGGAGGCTGTTGATGTCCGATGGCATGGGTCCCGTATCTTGTGATGAGAGCCAGAGAATGTCCTGGGCCGGCATCTGACGGGCATGGAAGTGATGCTCCACACTTCCGGTGTTCTCAAAGACCAGGACCACCCGCTGCCCCTTGACCAGCGACAGGCTGGCTGGCTCGAAGCCAGAATCGCTGCCCTTGACCTGAATGACGCGAGCATCGGCCAGGGAGACCCGCGTCAGTGTTTGCGAGGGGGTAGACGGAGATATGGGCAGGTGCCATACCAGAGGCGCTATAACTGCTTCAACGCAGTCATCGTCGGAAGCTACGGACAGCGTCAACACCTGATGTCCCCCTTTTATGAGAGGCGAGCCGCTCCCATCCTTCGATGGAAACAGGTAGTGCGTTGTGCGGTGATGACCATCGGAGAGCAGTGGCCTCACCCTGACAGGGGCAAACGGGCCTCTGCCGTCCACGGTAAGAACAAGGTTGAGCGCATCTTCAGGAAGGTCCGAGGCGTGAATCGACTGGGTCACCGTGAAAGAGATGCCGATGCCTCCTGACTCGATCTCTGGAGACATGCGCCCGGTTAACTCAAACAGGAGGGGGGCCTCGTATATAGCCTCCAGGTCGCTGTCGCCCGGCCCCTGGCCAGCGCGGGTTAGCAGAGGTATCAACTCCCTGACCATGGCAGCGGTCCTGAGGCTTCTTTGGACATCGTCCTCGGTGACTCCAGCTTTCGCTGTGGGAGGAGGCTCCTGTGTCGCGGGCCCCTCGGAAAAGACGGTCATCTTCCCCCGGATTTGGGGGTGAAGGGGGTCTTGCACGGCGAACGTTCCACTCCCAGCGGCAGAAAAGGACATGGCATCCAGCCCGCCCCCTTCGGCATAAAGATGGACCTCGTCAGCTCTGGGACAAACGCCGGCGGCCGAGGTGCACATGGTCAACAGAGCAAGGTCGGAATCTACAAAACTGGCGCTATGATCGTGCTCGTCGCTGCCCTCGGCGCCTAGTGTGTCATGATTCCCCCTGGACAGCCACCTGGGGTCTATCGGTGTCAACCCTATGACTTGATAGTGACGTTCGTCAGCGGTTTGATTTCGCAGTACTAGACTTATGGTCCATCCTGCAGGGATGAGGACCAACGCTGGCTGGATGCCGCCCTCTGTCATGTCCACGTTTATGGTCATGTACCCGGCAGGGGCAAGGGACAGCGTGAGGTCACTCGTTTCAACGGGGACGACTGCGGTGGGCTCGCTTCCAGGCGCAGCGGCCTCATCTTGACCAAACGTGCCAGCGCCGCCGGAGCGAGCAACCTGGAGCAGCCCCAGCAGCACTAAAGTGGCGACTACGCTCACCGATGTCATCCCAGCTAGCCTCAGGCGATGGGCCACGGCCTTTTTGGACACCTGCCTCCAGAACAGCAACACGCTCAGCGCCGCCACGATGCCCAACTCTAACGTCTTGGAGGCCACATCTAGGATGCCCAAACCTTCCACGTGGCCAGCGTGCGCACCAAACAGGGGTATGCCCACGGTGCGGGTCACCACGTAGAAGCCAGCCATCCACAGATTGAGGGAGATGCCGGTGATCAAGTACCAGGGCGCTGCAAAGAGCCGCCTCCTGGGCGCCACGAGCCCCACTGCGTAGAGGCTCTGGAGCCCCGCTACCAAGAGGAAGAACCACCCATAGCCCCACCACTCTCTGAAATGCTCCGGGGCAAACGCCAGATGGATAGCAGAGGCGCCAAGGGAGAACAGGGCCGCCGAAGCTCTAAGGGTGAGCTGTTTCGTGACCCTGTAACGTATCTGGCCAACCCTCATCTTCTCCACCTTACGGCCGCTGGGTCAGATACTGTAGATAAGCCGCCACCGCTGTCTCCTTTTGATTTCCCGCCTGTTTCCTAATTGTCAGGCTTTGCCGTTGGATGTGCGCCCGAGCCTTTGCAGGCCGGGCGCACATCCTCGTACTGTTATTTCTTCGCGGCTGCGAGCTCCGCGACCTTGGCCCTTACGATGGCCCAGATGGATTCTGACTTGGGACCGCCCTGGTCGAGCAGCACCTCGCCAGTCCAGTCCGCGTTGTACCGAACGAATCCACCCGAGTGGGTATCCCCGCCATTGGGAGTCGGGATATAGGCCTTGGTCTTGTTCGTGTTCAGGTCCAGGACTATGGTCTCCCAGCCGTTCTGGTCGCTTATCCAGAGCTCGTTCACCGCCGGGTCCGGGTGTAGGATACCATGGTCTATGCTGGAGGCCGACCCACCCAGGGTGATCGGCAGTTGGGTAAACGTGCGGTCCTGCCTGAACAGGTTCGTGTCGATGACGCCCACCACGCCACCCTTGTTGTGGCTGCCCTCGCCCTTGCCAATGACGTAAAGGCGTGTCTCATCCCAGTTCAGGGCCAGCCCATAAGGCCCTGCCACCCCAGCACTGGTGCGAGCGACGACAGTGTTTGTGGTGTTGTCAATCTTGACAGTCTGGCTGGTCTCGGCATCGTTAACGTAGGTGAACTTGCCGTCCGCAGTGTGGGTGATGCCGATGGGGTGGTGTCCCACGTTCGGGATGACCGTCACCGCGCCGGTCTCCAGATTGAGCTTGGCTATCCCTGCCGCTGGAAACTCGGAACGCGTGATCTCTGGTGAATCCATGGAGATGTAGAGGAACTTGCCGTCGGGACTGGGCGTCGTGAACGGATGGCCCATGGGCTTCACGTCGTCATACGTTATCGCCTTCACAACTCTGTTGTCATCCTTGGGGTCGAGTATGACGTGAGGGCCGCCGTCGGATCCGAAGCCGAACGTCAGGACCACCCGGTCCTGTCCCTTGGAATCTTTGAACGACTGGATGTGATGGAGATACTGCCTGCGCATCTTCCCCTGATAGTAGCTCTCCTGCTTGAGGAGCTTGTCTATCTTCAAGGTCCTCATATTGACGATGGCCACCACGGACTCGTCTTTGCCGGCAGCGTCCTTCTGTCCCCAGCCCACGTACGCCCACTTCCCATCCGGCGAGACCATGACGCCATGAGGATAGCGTATGATCTCCTGTCCCACGTTGAAAAGGGCCGACTTCACGACTTCCTTGGTGTTGGCGTCTATGAGGTGGAAGCCGGCGAAGAACGGCGCGCTCTTGTCGTACTTGGGGCTAATGGACAGAGTGCCCTCGCTGCTAATGTATATCAGGGGGTGGTCCTTGGCGCTCCAGGCATCGGGCCCGCTGGAGTCGTAAGTAGCCACCAGCTTTAACCCCGCTCGGATGGACTCCGCCGTGTCCCATCCCGTGGGCTGGGCCGCCGCTGGGACAGGCTGGAGTTGGCCGGCCTGGACCATGGTAACAGGCGCCAGCCCCTTTATTTCCGCTTGAAGCTGCGAGACCTCGGACTCCTTCTCGACCACCTTGGCTTCAGCTACGGCCGCCCTGGCCTTGGCATCGTCCAGGTCTTTTTGAGACACGCCTCCACCGCAGGCCACAAGCAGCCCGACCAGCGCCACTAGGCCAGCGAGGAGGAGAAAGCGTTTTCTCGCTCGTGTTGACGGCATTTGATTTGTCTCCTTATCTCAAAGATTCCTCTTTGGTCCAAGTACCCTTGGGTAGACCAACGTTCTCTCGTTACATTCCACCTCCCGCCGGTTGCCGGCAGCACCCCAGGGCCAGGGATTCTCCTGCCTAGCGTCGCCCATATGTGAGACTCATCACGATATACACCGACCATACTCTATGGCAGTCCTGCCGCCAATTGAACACCACAAATGGTAGTCCCGCAGCCAGAAGAGGGTAGGGTGGCGCTGTGTCCGCCTACCAGAACGGGTGGGCGGAGCTTTGGGAATAGCGAGTAGTGCTGGCACCGCGGAGTCAGCGGGCCACCCGAAGGCAAAAGGCGTTTGCTGGTGCCCACCCTCTGGGGCCGATAGGCGCTGGAGCACGACTACGAATAATGGTAGGGCATCGCGCCCCGAATCCCACCTCTTATGGTGGTGATTATCGCCCATCTCATGCCATATACTCGTGCCCAAAGGAGTCAAATGAAGTTACTGCGTGTGCGCTACCTGATACTCGGCCTCGCTGGCGTTTCCGTCCTTCTGGCAGCGTGCTCGTCCGGCGCGGGAGAAAAAGAACAGCCGCAAGCGACGGCCACGCCTACCCCGACGGCGGTCCGGGCTGTCGCGCCCACGGCAACGGCGACCGCCGCGAGGACCCCCACCGCCCCGCCGCTGGCTGCCACTCCTACTCCGACGGCGACGGCAGGCAAGACTCCAACCTCTGTTGTACAGACGCCGTCATCGTCGGCATCGGGACAGGAGATCCAGGTGCTCATGAGAAACAACGTGTTTCCCGAAGAGATCCACGTGAAAGCGGGGACAAAAGTTGTCTTCGTGGTCATCAACGAGTCTGATAACGATGAGCACAGCTTCGAGTTTCCAGATTTCGGGCTCACCTATAAGGTGCAAGCCGGTGAGACCATAAGGATCGAGTGGCAGGCCCCCAACAGCAAGGGTGTGTGGGACGCGGGGTGCTTTCTTACCCAGCCTGGCGGGGTGCACGACGGGATGGAAGGTCTCTTGATCATCGAGTAGCAAGATAGGAGGGTGTTGAGTGAAGAGCATGAGATCTGTCGTTGGACTGCTGTCGCTTGCAGGACTTCTAGCGTTGGCTGCGTGCGGTTCCGGTGGGGGCGAGGCCAAGAACCCGCCGCCCCAGGCCCAGGGGATGGCGCAGGAGGTCAAGGTAGATATGGGCGACTATTTCTATGAGCCAAGCCAGCTCACCATCAAGGCGGGGCAGGTGCATTTCGTCCTGACCAACGTGGGCAAGACGGCCCACCGCTTCGCCATTACCGGAAATGGCGTGAAAGTGAGCAGTCGGAACGTGGGCGCCGGACGGGAAGGGACCCTGGATGTGGAACTGGCCCCGGGCACATACAAGATGGGGTGCACCCTTGGCGACCACGAGGCGCGGGGCTCGGTTGGACAGATCGTTGTCCAGTAGCCGGGTCCCGGCCGCCCCGGCCCGCAGTCAACCCTATAAAGGGCGAGGAACAGGCAAAGCGCAGGCGCCCGGGTCCGGCGACGGATGGGGGGTCCAGGACATCCGCTGGCCAGCTATCTGGGCAGGGTACGCAGTCGCAACGCTGGTCACTCTGGCCGCCGGATTGCCCTTGCTGGCAGCCAAAGACAGCACCTGGCTCCTGGCCGCCTCAGGCTCGGCGGGCCTGCTGGCAGGCGGACTGGTTACAGGAAAGCGAGCAGGTCGGCAATTGGCCCTTCTCAACGGGGCTCTCCTTTGCGTGATGTACAACGTAAGCGTGGCAGGGGCGTTCTTCATCGGGTCCATACTCCAACTGCTTCCTGAACCGCTGCCTGGGCTCCCCCAGGGGGACTCCACGTTCTTCTTCGCTTGGCCGCTGGCCCAGTTCGTGTTGGCGGTCGCGGGCGCCGCCGTAGGCAGCCGTATGTCAGTGAAGCGGAAGACGGGAGGGTAGGCAAGTGCCCCCAGATGTTCCCCTGATAAACGACCGCCTGGTATTGTGGGTGGTGGCAGAGCTTCATCTGCTGTTTGCGGCCTTCGTCCTGGGGGCGCCCATCTTCATCGTTATCTGTGAATATCTGGGCCTCAAGACCAGGGATGAACGATACGAGAGGCTGGCCAAGGAGACAATGAAGATTGTGGCCATCGCCTACAGTCTCACAGCCTTGTTTGGTGGCGCTATGACCTTCGTGCTGGTGGGGAAGTACCAGGAGTTCTCTAACTTCATCTTTCAGCGTTTCTATCCGATCTTCGGCCTCTATGCTTTGCTGTTGCTCGCGGAGTCCGGCCTTATGTATGTCTACTGGTACACCTGGGACGCCCTGGCAGGGCGAAAGCGCTGGCACATCAGCATCGGCGTTCTCCTCAATGTCCTGGGTACGCTGGTCATGTTCTTGATGAATGGGGTGGGCAGCTTCATGCTGACGCCTCCCGACTCTCCGGCGACGGCTACTGTCTGGCAGTCGCTCAACAACGCCACCTGGACCGGACTGAACCTGCACCGGTTCGTGGCCAACATTTCGTTCGGCGGGTTCATGGTGGCGCTGTTCGCCGCCCTCATGTTCCTCACCAGCAAGAAAGAAGACGACAGGGCGTTCTACGATTGGATGGGCTACATCGGAAATTTCATCGGCGTAGCGGCCCTGGTAGTCCTGCCAGTGGCAGGGTATATCTACACCAAGGAGATATTCGCCTATGACGCCACCATAAGCACGCTTCTGATGGCGGACAAGCTGGCCTGGTTCTTCGTGATGCAAGGTATCCTGGTGGGCTTCCTGTTCCTCGGAGCAGTGTACTACATGTGGTTGAGCATCCAGCGCATCGAAGGGGGCGCCCGCTTCCGCACCTATATCCGCGGCGCCATCTGGGCCTGCCTGGTGGGACTCGCCGTCTGGCTGGTACCGCAGAGCTTCCTGCCATCCCTTACCGCCGAGCCAAGCGGCCCCATATCGGAGGTGACCATCCCCGAAAAGACGATCTTCCTGGGACTGATGCCGGCCAAGGGTCTGGCGGTGAGCGCAATAGTGGTGGTGACCGCCTTTGTGTATTTTCTGTATCGGCAGGCCATCGCTACCGGCAAGATGGCGTGGGGGCGCATAGATGTCAAGGCGCAACTTGTCCTTACGTTCCTGCCGGCCGTAGCGGTCTTCACTATGGCCTTCATGGGCCCCATCCGTGAGATGGCCAGAGGCCAGTGGCACATCTTCCAGTTCATGCCCGACAAGACTCCTTACTCCTTCATCACGCCGCTAGGGTACACAGCTATCGTGGCCGGGGCCATAACCATTATTTTCTTTCTGCTGATGGGCGCCATCTTCTGGTTGGGCTTCAAGGTCGGCCACCAGAAGGAAACTACGTAGAGGAGACAGCGGGTTGCGTATTATCCTAATAGTAGTTGCGGTTATCGCGGCCATTTGGGTCGCTCCCGTTCTTATCTCTGAGGACTCAGGGCTTAAGTTCGGTGTCTCCTACCGGGTGCTGTTCACCCTGTTCGTCTTGTTTGCCGGCTTCCTGTTCTATCTGCTACGCGCTCCAGAGTGGAAGCCATTCAAATCGACGCCAAGGGCGGTGGGAAGCGTGGGGTTGGTCTTCGTCGCTGTCATCGGAGCTATCGTCCTCCTGGCCAACGTGTCTCCCCAGTTTGCCTCTGAGGGCCAGGCGTCCACGGGAGCATCCTCTGGGGAAAGGGGAAAGGCGGCGTTCTTCGACCCCGGCGTGGGCTGTTTTCTGTGCCACACGGTGGCGACTTCTGGTGGAACCAGGGGCCCCGATCTCACCCATGTGGCCACAGTGGCAGCCAACCGGCGGCCGGGCCTATCCGTCGAGGACTATTTGAAGGAATCTCTCTTCAGCCCCGGCGCCTACGTGGTGGCTACGTTCGATAACATCATGCCGCCCTTTGGCGATAGGCTGTCCCCCGAGCAACTCAAGGATATCCTGGCGTACCTGATGTCATTGAGATAGGTCCCCTTTTCGGAAGGCAAGATGTACCGACGCATCCTGGTCCCGGTGGACAATTCCCCTTACTCCGATTTTTCGGTGAGGCTGGCCGTGGACCTCGGCCGGAAGTTGGGGGCGCACCTAGTGGGCTGCCATGTATATGCCGCCCGCTTGCATGACGACCGGTTCCGGCAGATGGAAACGGGCTTGCCAGGCCGGTACCAGGAGAAGGACGAGCTCCGGCGGCAACGACAGGTGCACGACTCCCTCATCACCAAAGGGCTGCAGCTCATCTCTGATTCTTACCTCGACCCCTTTGAGGCAAGGTGCCGGCAGGCCGGCGTCCCCTGCCAGCGCCGCGTGGTGGAGGGGACTAATTACGTAGAGCTGGCAAAGGAGGTCGAAAACAGCGGCTGCGACCTCGTCACGATGGGCATCCGGGGCCTGGGGGCGGTGGAAGAAAGCGTCATCGGCAGCGTGTGCGAACGCGTGGTGAGGAGGATCCGGTGCGCTGTGCTAGTAGCGAAGAACGACTCGCCCCTGGGCGGAAACATCGTGGCGGCCGTGGATGGTAGCTCGCGCTCCCTATCAGGCCTGAGGGCGGCCATAGCTCTGGGGAAGGTTTTTGGCGCTTCGGTAGAGGTGGTGGCCGTCTTCGACCCGTACTTTCACGGCATGGCATTCCGCAGCCTGGCCGGCGTCCTCTCGGAGGAGGCGGGTAAGGTATTCCGGTTCCGCGAGCAGGAGCGCCTCCACGACGAGATCATTCACGATGGGCTGCGCAAGTTGTACGAGTCTCACCTGGAGACGGCCGTGACGTTCGCCCGGTCGCAGGGCCTGGTGGTCACGTCCGCTCTTCTTCCGGGGAAGCCATTCCAGAAGGTGCTCCACTATATTCGGGAGCGGCGGGCCTCTCTTCTGGTGGTAGGACGGTTCGGTGCTCACTGCACAGGCACTACTGATATAGGTAGCACCGCAGAGAACCTGTTGCGGCTGGCTCCTTGCCACGTGCTCATCGCAAACGGGGACGAGCAGCCGGCTGTCGCCGACCTGCTTGTGAAGGAGGCTTCTCCCATACCTTGGACCGGGGAAGCTGAGGCGAAGTTGCAACACGTGCCTCCCTTCGCCCGAGGCATGGCCCGCAACGCCATAGACGACTACGCGAGACGCCATGGGCACGCCGAGGTGACGCCGGAAGTGATGGACAAAGCCCGAGGGGAAATGGGGATGTGACGTCGGTCCTGGTCCTGGCAGCGGGCTCGGCCAAGGGACTTTGGACAGGCGCGGCAACGGAATATGTGGAGGAGGGCAGACCTATGGCAAGGAAGCACAGAGGCATTGCGGCTGATGGCGGCTCTGATATCGTGGCCCAGGTAGTCGCTCAGGGCGACCGCCTGGGGTCGCGGATGGCGCTCGTTCGGCACAAGATCGCGGTCATGAGCGGGAAGGGAGGGGTGGGCAAGAGCTCCATAACCGCCAACCTGGCGGCAGTCCTGGCCTCCCAGGGATACCAGGTGGGAATTCTGGACGCCGATATCAACGGCCCTGCTATAGCCAAGATGCTGGGCGTGCGTGCGCAAAACCTGTCCCTAAGCGAGAACGCCATCCTACCGGCCCTCGGGCCCCGCAGCATCAAAGTCATGTCCATGGACCTGCTCTTGCCCGGGGACAAGACGCCGGTGATCTGGGAAGCTCCCACCCAACAGAACTCGTTCGTCTGGCGAGGGACGATAGAGGCGAGCGCCTTGAGGGAGTTCCTGGCCGACACCGCTTGGGGCGAGTTAGACTTCCTGCTGGTAGACCTACCACCTGGAACGTACACTTTTCCGACCCTGGAGCAACTGGTGCCTGACCTTGTGGGCATCATTGTTACCATTCCGTCCGAAGTTTCACATCTGGTGGTCAAGCGATTCATCAGCCTGGCTCAGGAGTTGGGGACTCTGCTGGCGGGTCTGGTGGAGAACATGGCCGGCTATACTTGCCCGCACTGTGGCAAGGTGGGCGAGCTTTTCTCTGCCGCAGGCGATGGCGAGAGAATGGTGGCGGAGATGGGCATATCTTACCTGGGCAGCATACCCTTCGACGCCAGGCTTTCGGCATCCGCTGACTGGGGCATCCCTTTTGCCCTGGAGCATGGCGGGTCTCCTGCGGGACAGGCCCTGGCCCATGTGGCAGCCAAAGTCAAGGAGTTCGTTGGAGAGTCCCGAAGATGAAGCTTTCTTGCGGCAATTGCGCACAGGCGATGCAACTCGTGAAAGCGACAGATCTGGCCGATGGATCGATGTCCATCATCTTCGGTTGTGCTTCCTGCGGGAATCGCGTCTCCCTTTTGACCAATCCAGGAGAGACTCAACTGGTCAGAGCCCTCGATGTCCAGATCGGTGGCCGGACTGTGCCCCCAGAACCGATGGGACTAGTGAGGAGCGCTCTTGCTCGACAGCGTGACGACGCCTTTGTCTCGCAGTCGGACGTTCCCCAGCCCAAGGAAGGGGTTATCTGGACCGAGGACGCTTTGAGGCGGCTGGAGAATGTGCCCGCTTTCGTTAGGGATATGGCGCGGAAGTCCATCGAGAGATACGCTATGGAAAAGGGCTGTCATCAGATCACCCCTGAGGTGATGGACCTGGCCAGGAAGGCGACCGGCGGATGAGAGATTCCTCGTTGGGGAAGAGCGGGTCGGTTGAGCGCGGACCAGACTCACCGTCGTACCATGGATTGCCCGAAGTCCCCACGCGTCCCGAGATCGTCTCCTGGAACGTTACCAGGCGATGCAATCTATCGTGTCCCCATTGCTACCTGAACGCCGGTCTGCCAGCGGAGCGGGAACTGACAACCCAGGAGGGCCTGCGATTAGTAGACGAGATGGCTGCCATCGGCACCAGGATGCTCATCCTCAGCGGGGGCGAGCCTCTGTTGAGAAGCGACCTCTTCCAGATCGCGGCGCGAGCCTCCGGGGTGGGGATGTCCGTGGTTCTGGGGAGCAACGGGACCCTGCTCTCTCTGGAGGTAGCTCGGCATCTCTCGGCCGCCGGGGTGAAGGGGGTTGGGATCAGCCTTGATTCATTAACTCCCGAACGGCATGATGCCTTCCGTGGGGTTGCCGGGGCCTGGAAGGCAGCGCTGAAAGGATTGGACTCTTGCCGCCAGGCGGGTCTGCCAGTGCTCATTCAAATGTCCTTGTTTGACTGGAATTACAGCGAGATTGACGACATGGTCCGTTTCGCGCACGATCGCGGTGCTGCGGGTTTCAATCTCTATTTCCTGGTTTGCTCGGGCAGAGGGGAAGCTCTTACCGACATCGGTCCCGACCAGTACGAAGAAGCGTTGGAGACCGTGGTGAAAGCCCAGGCTCGAAACCCTCAGATCATGGTGAGAGTCCGCTGCGCTCCCTATGTGACCAGAGTGGCACATCAACTAGGTCATCCCTCGTCTGCCGGTTTCGGATGCATGGCTGGGATCAGCTACGGTCGGATAACCCCGGAGGGCGATCTGACTCCCTGCCCTTACTTGCCTCTATCTGTTGGCAACGTCGGGCAGCAGCCGCTCGCCCATCTGTGGTGGGATTCCAGTCTGCTGGGAGACTTGAGATTGGGTGGACTGAGGGGCCGTTGTGGCCACTGCCAGTATGGCGACTCTTGCCGAGGATGTCGGGCCAGGGCCTGGTCCGACACCGGTGACTTGCTCCAGGAAGATCCCTGGTGTCGCTACGATGGACAAACTGCCCCATCGCCGTTGCTCGGAGGAGTGGTCTGGAGCAGTGAGGCTGAGGAGCGACTGAAGCGGGTGCCCTTTTTCCTGAGGAATGGGATCAGAGCAGCGGTAGCGGCCTACGCCAAGAGACAGGGGCAGGCCACCATAACTGTCGGCCTGATGGAGGAGGTACGCGCCAAGATGCGGCCAGGAGGCCCCACTCAGACAGTTCAGTAGGCGAAGCTTTTTGCCCGGCTTGGCGCTGCGTTGTCGAACGCGAGCATCCCGGTGAAGCTCTAGGGGCGGTGAAGGAGCAGGCTGTTCGCTTCAACACCCTGCACAGGGAGTGCGGGAACAGCATCCAGATGCCCAAGTGGTGTGCCCAGTGCGAGTTGCGGCGAGTAGAAGGAGGTGAACATAGGGCTGGCGATATCAGACAGACAGCGAGTGGCTTCACCCCAAGTCGCTACCTCAGACGTAACGGCGATGAGGCTGCCACTCACCAATGCCGCCCCAGACTGCTAGCTGGAGGCTGAGTTCAAAGGTAGCGCGGGTTCTGTCTATTGTTACCGATGCTCCACCAGGGAAGGACTCGAACCTTCATGACGGCGACTAAATACTGAGATTGAAGGTCAGGTCAAAGTCCTTGAGAGTTCTACTTATTGATACCCTAGCTCCAGTTCTACCTTTATTCCACCGTTGATTTCCAAAATTGTCCACAAAAATGTTTGCTAAGTTGCAAATGAGCAACCCAACCCAAGGCAATATTGTTTATTAATTTTTGCGAATGACTGAGCCAAAAGGAAGCAATTTGACCGTGAAACCAGCACCGTATAATATTTGTAGCATGTCAATAAATCACACGACGAGGAGAATGGTATGAAGAAGAGATTTGTCTTGTCTGCGCTGGCCAGCGCCGTGACGGTGCTCATTCTCAATGGAGTCATCTACGCTCTGTTTTATGGTGACTTCTTGAAAAACAATTCCGGACTGTCTGTAGAATTGTTTGAAAAGGTGCAAAGACCTGTAGACCAAACCAATATTCCTGCCACCATTCTTTCGATGCTCGTTATCGGATGCCTTATTACTACCGTTGTCCATTGGGTAAAAGCAAAAACGTTTATCAATGGTTTAAAGTTCGGGTTCATTTTCGCTGTCCTCATGGTTGGCTCTGTAAATCTCGGGCTGCTCGCCACCACCTATTATTACTCAACTAAATCAGGCATCATCGATATTTTCGTGGGGGCGGCGACAATTGCAATCGGCGGCGGGGTTGCCGCCTTGATAATGGGTGGGGGCACAAAGCCTGCAAAGGCCTGAACATAACCGGAACATTACCCCACCGTAACGGAGACGAACCAGTGGTCAAGAGACGATAGTAAACGTGGTAGAAAAAGTTCTACCTATTGATACCCTGGCTCCACCACTCGCAACGCGAATGCTGTCTGGTCAGGTATTATGCGGAGAGGTCTAGGGCGAGCTCAAAAGTTCTTGCTTCTGTACGGTATGGTGGGCCAGACGGGATTCGAACCTTCGGTTACCCCATGGTTATACAATAGTCCTTATCAATAGGGGCCGGGCACCCTCAAGGTTTCCAAATACCTGCAAGCCGCGCAATGTCGGGATCCAATAAGAGATCGTTGCCGAGTTTACATAGTGACTAGCGGAGTAGCCGGGGAAGGACGAATAGCGAGGAGATGACTAAAATCCCGCCCAGGGCCATGAGGGCTAGGCCCAGGAGAGGCTGGCGGCTCTCGGCAGCGCCCACCCAGACCCTCCACCCGGCTAGGCCCGCCGCTATCCCCAGGGGGAACAAGGCCCCGATTAACCACCTCTTCATGAGTGGAACTTGCCTCCTCGCTTTTGCCCCATTATAGCACGGGCGAGTGACGCTATGTATAGTTACTACGGCTGCGGTAAGGTTCGACGAGCTTAGTCGAGCCGCTCAGGATGAGGCATCAGAGTTAGTCAGGATTTCTCACTCCTGGTGATCCTGTATAGACAGGTGATGAGATAGAAAAACGTTACTAAAATCCTGCCTAAGTGGTCTTGACAGCCCGATGGAAAGCCTTATAATTATGCGGAATGGCTACGATATTCAGATCAGCCTTGAGCCACCCTGACGCTGGGGTGGCTTTTTTGTGTTCGGTATCTAGAAAGGTGGTATAGCATGGTTGGGCATTTCTTACACCAGCGCGTCAATTTCTTCGATTTGCTGGAGAAGAGCTCGACTAATCTGCTCCAAGCCGCCAAGACACTTGTCGATTTAATGGAAGACTATCCCAGCCTTCAGCTGAAAGTGGCCGAGATCATGGAGCTGGAGCATCGTGGCGATACGCTGACACACCAGATTATGGAGCAACTTCATCTGATCTTTGTTACCCCCATAGATCGAGAGGACATCGTGTTGCTGACACAGCGGCTGGACGATGTCTTGGATGCCATCGAGGCAGGTGTTCAACTCTTGATCCTCTATAAAATTGAGCGACCCACAGAGCGGGCCAGGGAGCAGGCACGGCTCATTCTCCGAGTGGTGGAGGCAGTCACCCTGGCTATGCAGCAGCTCCGTCAGCATCGCAAGTTGCGCCAGCTCCTGACTCACTGTGTAGAGATCAATACCCTGGAAAACGAGGCCGACCAGACCTATCGCCAGGCCCTGGCCGAGCTTTTCCAGGACTCCATGCCCATCATCGACATTATCAAGTGGCGGGAGATTTATGAGCTGTTCGAATCGGCGGTGGACAGGGCCGAGGACGTGGCCGATGTCCTGGAGGGCGTGGTCTTGAAGTATGCCTGAGTCCAGAGAACCAGAGCGTACACGCTTCCATAATGGGTGAGCTATCTGTTCTTCGCCGAGCCGTCGCCGTCCTGCTCTCGAGCGCTCGTTTTTGTGCCTCGCTAGCGCTTGGCACTGCTCTCGTGGCAAGAACGCCTATTGACTCTCAGCCGGTGAAGCTCGAAGCTGGGGGAGGAGTACATGGATACTAACAGTCTGTTCTTTATTGTCTCCATCATCATTGTGGCGTTGGTCTTTGACTTCACCAACGGTATGCATGATGCCGCGAACTCTATTTCCACCATTGTCTCCACCAAAGTGCTAACACCGCGTCAAGCTGTCCTGTGGGCCGCATTCTTTAACTTCGTCGCGTTTTTGATATTCGGCACTGCGGTGGCCAAGACGATCGGCAGTGGAATGATAAACATTCAGATGGTGACCACAACGGTGGTCCTTGCCGGACTCCTGGGCGCTATAGCCTGGAACATCATTACCTGGTACTTGGGGCTTCCCAGCAGCTCGTCCCACGCCCTGATCGGAGGCTATGCCGGAGCGGCCGTGGCCAAGGGTGGGTTGGAAGTTATCATCGCCGCTGGCTGGTACAAGACGTTGGTCTTCATTGTCCTGGCGCCCGTGATTGGGCTGATCCTGGGAGCTCTGCTCGCGACTACAGTCACATGGATCTTATACTGGCGAAAAGTCAGCTTTGCCGCTGTGAACAAGTGGTCGAGAGTCGTGCAGCTATTCTCCGCCGCGCTGTACAGCCTGGGGCACGGGGGGAACGATGCGCAGAAAACTATGGGCATCATCACCAGCCTACTTTTCGCCGGGGGGCTGATAACTGAGTTCAAAATACCTTTGTGGGTTGTTTTGAGTGCGCACGCCGCAATCGCTTTAGGCACCCTAAGCGGCGGCTGGAGAATCGTCAAGACAATGGGTCAGAAGATCACCAAGTTGAGGCCGGTTGACGGTTCTTGTGCGGAGACGTCCGCTGCTGCCAGTATTTTCCTGGCCACGCATTTGGGTATTCCGGTTAGCACCACCCATGTCATAACTGGAGCCATATCGGGGGTAGGTTCGGCCAGACGCTTGAAGGCAGTGAACTGGGGTGTGACTCGTCGTATTGTATGGGCCTGGGTCCTCACCATACCCATGGCTGCCCTCATAGGTAGCGTCATATATACACTTATCAGGATTCTGGCCCAAGCCTGAAAACCCGCGATGCATGGTTCAGACTCGGCCGGGTGTCGGCATGACCATTCGGATACCGCGAGTCACTGCAAACGCGCGGCTCTTCGGCAAGCTCGCCTGAACTGCTGCGCCCGAGTGCTACCCCAGCTTCTCTAGCTTGGCATAGCTCTGGAGGAGCCGTTTGACGCCGGCACCCTGGAAGGCCACCGTCACCTCCTGGTCATCTCCGGCGGGGAATACCGCCACCACCATCCCATCGCCGAAACGGCTATGGCGCACCCTATCTCCGGGTTTCAGTTCTGGTTCTGGTGGCGGTCTTTTGGGCTCTGGCTCCGCCAGCCCGGGCAGGGTCTTGGGGGAGGCCATCAAGTGGCGAGGGATGTCGGCCAGAAAGCGGGAAGGGGGATTGGGGGCGCTGCGCCCCTGGAAGGAGCGGCGGAAGACCCGTATCAGATAGAGCCTCTCCCTGGCCCGGGTCATCCCCACGTAGCACAGCCGGCGCTCTTCCTCCATCTGAGCTGGGTCATCTAAGGAGCGTATGTGGGGCAGCAATCCCTCCTCCATGCCCACTATGAACACCACGGGGAACTCCAGGCCCTTGGCCTGGTGCAAGGTTATCAGGGTAACGGCCTCGGCCCGCTGGTCCAGGTCATCCACGTCGGAGACCAAGGCCACCCCCTCCAGGAAGGCGGCCAGGCCCTCCTCCGGGGCCAGATCACGGTGCTCTCCGGCCACGGTGCGCAGCTCCAGCACGTTCTCCCACCTCTCTTCCCCTTCCTTCTCGGCCTCGGATTCCAGGAGGTAGTCCTTGTAGCCCGTCTTCTTCAGGACCAGGTCCAGCAGAGAGACTGCGTCCAGCTCTTTGGAACTGGCTCTGAGATCTTCCATGAGATGCAGGAAATTCTCCAGGGCGCGCTTGGTGCGGGTCTGGAAGGGGAGGGGGGTATCGCCTCTCTCCAAGGCCTGGATGGCTGCGTAGAGGGAGAGGCCCTGGTTCTGTGCCCACAGGGATAGCTCCTCCACGGTGCGCTGCCCGATGCCCCGGCCCGGGACGTTGATGATGCGGGCCAGGCTGACGCTGTCAGCAGGGTTGTGGATGACCCGAAGATAGGCCAGGGCGTCCTTGACCTCGCGGCGCTCATAGAAGCGGGTGGCTCCTACCAGGCGGTAGGACATCCCGTAGCGCAGGAAGGTTTCCTCCAGGGCCCGGGACTGGGCGTTGGTGCGATACATCACGGCGCAGTCGCCAGCTTTGTAGTGCTCTTGGCTCATGAGCCTCTCCACCTCGGCCACCACGAAGTGGGCCTCCTCGCCCTCGTCATAGACCTCGACCGCAACGATGGGTACGCCCTCCGGGTTAGCTGTCCAGAGCTGGGTGGGTTTGCGCTCCAGGTTGAGGGAGATGACATGGCTGGCCGCCTCTAGGATGGTCTTGGTGGAGCGATAGTTCTGCTCCAGATAGACCACCTTGGCCTCGGGGTAGTCTCGCTCGAAGCTCAGAATATTCCGGAGGTCGGCGAAGCGCCAGGAGAAGATGGACTGGTCGGGGTCGCCCACCACGCAGATGTTGCGGTGTTTGGCCGCTAGGAGCTTGGCTAGCTCATACTGAGCGATATTGGTATCTTGGAACTCGTCTATGAGAAGGTGAACGTAGCGGCCCTGATACTGGGCGGCGATGTCGGGATGCTGGCGGAAGAGGAGGACAGGAAGCATGATGAGGTCGTCGAAGTCCACAGCCTTGGCCTCCTGGAGGCGGCCTTGGTAGCGCTCATAGACTCGATTATAGACTTCCTCCGTGTGAGAGCAGACCAGGCTGGAGGCATCTCCAGGGGTGAGGAGACGGCTCTTGGCCTCGGAGATGTGGCTCTGGGCAGCCCGGGGTGGGTAGCGCTTGGGGTCCAGGCTCAATTCCTGGAGGCAGGCTTTAAGGAGACGTATTTGGTCGTCGTCATCGTAGATGGTGAAACTTTGGTCTAGACCGATAGCAGTGCCATCCATACGGAGAAGCTTGGCGCCGAAGGCGTGAAATGTGGTCACTGTTAGACCCTGGTTTCGTACCTCCCATCCAAGAAGTGGAGCGGACTGGTCTTTTTCGCTCATGCCGAAAAGCCGGTTCTTCATTTCCTGGGCTGCCTTGTTAGTGAAGGTAACGGCCAGAATGTGCCAGGGATTCACATGCCGTTGGCGCACCAGGTAGGCGATGCGGTGGGTGATGGCCCGGGTCTTGCCGCTGCCTGGCCCGGCCAGGATGAGGAGGGGGCCATCGGGGGCTTGCACGGCCTCTCGCTGAGGGGGATTCAGACTGTTAATAACGTCAGCGACCATGGGAAAAGTAGGTCAGTAAATTCAGTAAATATAGAACGGCCTATCGTCGGCGATGACCGTCTTCTCTTGGGCCAGCCGCTCTCGATGGCACTTGGGTAGGTGAAACATCCCACGATGGGCCAGGCCATCATAGAATCGTAAGGGGTGAGACAGGCGCGCCTCCAGGCGAGCGTCTACCTCCTGGGGCGAGAGGGACAGGGGGTCCGGCCCCAGGGAGGCCAGAGTAAAGCCCCACAGCCCCCCGAAGGAGGGCACCTCGGCGGCATAGGGATAGACCTGGGGGAAGATGCTCCTCAGGGTGCTGGCGATGGCGGTGAAGCATTCTATTCGGCCATAGGAAGCGCCGCCGGACTGGACTACAACGATGCCGCCCAGCTCCAGCCTCTCCCGGACCAGGGCGTAGAACTCCCTGGTGAAGAGCTTGTAGGCCGGCCCCGCCTCCACAGGCTCGGGGAGGTCCAGTATGATAGCGTGGAACCGCTCCTTCGTCTGTTCCAGATAGCCCCGGGCATCTTCTAATCGTAGCTCCAGGCGTGGGTCATCGAAGGCACCCCGGTGGTGATTGGGGAGGAGGCGACGGCACAGGTCCACCACCTCGCCATCTATGTCCACCATGATGGCCCGGCGCACCGAGCGGTGAGCCAGCACCTCCCGGATGGTGGCCCCCTCCCCACCTCCGGCCACGAAGACCTTCTCCGGCCGCGGGTGGCAAGCCAGGGCGGGGTGGACCAACGCCTCGTGGTAGATGAACTCGTCGGCCTCGCTGCTCTGGAGCTTGCCGTCCAAGATCAAACAACGCCCGAAGCTGCCCGTCTCGATGACCTCAGCCTCCTGGTAGCGAGTTCGTATGGCATAGACAATGCCCTTGAGGCTATGCAATTGGGTGAAGTCAGGGGTTATGGGGTCGTGGAACCAATTATGCTTGGCCTCTGTCATGGCATTCGCTTCGGCTGTATGAGTGCTCTCTCGGCGGAAGGTATCACCCCCCGGCTCATCTCGATGGCGGCGGGGTTCTTCGCCCGTAGCTCCTCGATGATGAGCTGGGCCGCCGCCTCGAAGTGAACAGAATCGCCGCAAGTGAAAATATCCACCGCGGCGTAGCCGTGCTCCGGCCAAGTGTGGATAGCCAAATGGGATTCGGCGACGAAGAGGATGCCACTCACTCCCTGGGGCTCGAAGCGGTGGAAAGACTCGCCCAGTACAGTAACCCCTAGCTCCTGGGCTGCCCGGTGAAGCGCCCTCCTGAGAAAAGGCTGGTCATCCAGGACGGCCCGGTCGCAATCCCTGAGCTCCAATACCAAATGCTTAGCTAGCGCATACAATCACCCGCCTCCCTATGTAGTAGCCAGCCTTGAATACTGGCCCACCACATTTTATCCGTCTTTTTATTATGGGGTCAAGGGAGAGGCAGAAATCCTCCTGCTTTTTCCTTGACACTCGTATCCTCCTTCCGCTAGAATAGGTTAGTTGTCTGAAGATTAACAGGAGGGTGCTATTTACGCCATCGTTGAGGCCAGCGGGAAGCAGTTCAAAGTGGCCCCTGGCGATGTTATAGATGTGGATATCCCAGCCCAGGAGGGGGACACCCTGGAGTTGGACAGGGTTTTGCTGGTATCCGATGACAAGGGAGTCCGGATGGGCACCCCCACCCTTTCTGGGGCCAGGGTGGTGGCCTCGGTGGTGGGGCGGGTCAAGGGAGAGAAAATCCAGGTTATGAAGTTCAAGGCCAAGGTGAGGTATCATAAGAAGACAGGGCACCGTCAGTCCTATACCCGGCTGGAGATCAAGGACATCAAGCTAGCCCCGGCACGGGGAAGGAAAAAAGAGGATGGCGCATAAGAAGGGCGGAGGCTCAAGCCATTTAGGCCGAGATAGCCAGTCCAAGCGACTGGGGGTGAAGCGTTTTGACTCCCAACTAATTCGAGCCGGGACTATCATCGTCCGTCAGAGGGGGACTCGCATTGAGCCTGGCACCAACGTGGGCTTGGGCAAGGACCATACCCTGTTCGCCCTGGTGGACGGAAGGGTCAAGTTCCAAATTGCGGCCAAGACGGGCAAGAAAAGGGTGAACATCCTGGCTGAGCAAACGGGATAGGATATGAGAGAGAAGATTCATCCCGCTTATTATCCTGAAGCCAGAGTTACTTGTGCCTGCGGCAACACCTTCGTCACCGGGGCCACCAAGCCCCTCATCAAGGTGGAGGTGTGTTACAAATGCCACCCCTTCTTCACCGGAGAGCAGCGCCTGATGGACACCGCAGGCCAGGTGGAGCGCTTCGAACGGCGCTATAAGAAAATGGCTCGCTGAGGGCGCTGCCAGTGGATGGGTATGGAGCGGGCTGCCCCGCTCCTTTTCTATTATTGGAGATAGAGTTTGGCTAAGCCTTTCTTCTACGGGGGGCAGGCGGTCCTGGAAGGGGTGATGATCCGGGGCCGCCGGGCCATGGTGGTGGCGGTGCGCTGCCCCGATGGCAGCATCGGCCTGCACCGGGAACCCCTGGCCCCCTGGGCCGTGGGCCGGTTTAGGGAGATCCCTCTAGTTCGGGGCGTCATTGTCCTGGCCGAGACCCTGGTCCTGGGCACCAAGGCCCTTTTCTACTCGGCCAACGCTGCCTTGGGAGAGGGAGAGGAACTAAAGCCAGTAGCCCTCTGGCCCATGCTCGTCATGGCCCTGGCCCTGGTGGTGGGCCTTTTCTTTGTGGTGCCCCTATTTGTGGTGAGCCAACTCGACCGGCATATCGCCTCCGACGTAACCAGCAACTTGGCGGAGGGAGGCCTGCGACTGGCCATCTTCCTGCTCTACCTCAAAGCCATAAGCCTCGTCCCCGACATTAAAAGGGTCTTCGCCTATCACGGGGCGGAGCACAAAGCCGTCAACGCCTTTGAGGGCGGGGCTAACCTGGACGTGACGGAGGTGCAGAGATATTCGACGGCCCACCTGCGCTGCGGCACTGCCTTTCTGCTCATCGTCCTGGTGGTGGCCCTCCTGGCCTTCGCCTTCCTGGGCCGACCTCCCCTCTGGCTCCGTCTCCTCTCCAGGGTGGCACTTCTCCCCGTCATCGCCGCTGTGAGCTACGAGCTTCTGCGCCTCAGCGCCAGCCTGGGGAGGCAGCGCCTGGTGAGGCTAATCATGGCCCCCGGCCTTCTCCTCCAGAGTCTGACCACCCGCCAGCCCGATGATGCCCAGGTGGAGGTGGCTTTAAGGGCGCTCAGGGGCGCCCTGGAGGCCGACGGCCTAGCGCCGGCGGGCTCGCAGCTCCCGCCAGACGGCCTCGGGGTCGAGGCCCCGGGCGGCCAGCAAGATGAGGGCGTGAAAGAAGAGGTCGGCGGCCTCGGCGGCCAGGCGCTCCGGTGACTCGTCCTTGGCCAGGGCCACCTCCCCCGCCTCCTCGATGACTTTCTGAGCGACTTTGCTCACCCCTGACTCCAGCAGGGAGGCCACGTAGCTCCCCTGGGGCTTCAGCGCCTTCCGCTCCAGGATGACCCGGTATATCTCGTCCAGGATGTCTGGCCCCCGGGCCTCTCCTTTTTCGGCCTCGGCGGACTTCACCTCGTTGAAGAAGCAGCTTTGCGCCCCGGTGTGGCACACGGGACCGGAAGGCTCCACCTGGAGGAGGAGGGCGTCCTGGTCGCAGTCGGCGACGATGCCCTTGAGGTGGAGGTAGGAGCCGGAGGTGGCGCCTTTGTGCCAGAGCTCCTGACGGCTGCGGCTGTAGAACCAGACCTGGCCCTGCTCCAGGGTGCGGCGCAATGCCTCGGCGTCCATGTAGCCCAGCATGAGCACCTGATGCGTCCTGGCGTCCTGGATTATGGCTGGGATGAGGCCGTTTTCAGCGAGTTTAAGCATAGGTCACCCCTTCAATTGAATCCGGGCCAAGCGTGGCAGAATGCCCTGACAGCCCACGCCGAGGAAAGTTCGGTATGTCCACTCTACATCTTGAGCCTGAACTACCTCACCCTCTCGCGGGTGCACAGATTTTCTTCTTAGCGAGTTCAGCTTACCCAAATGCCTGTCAATACTGGAAAGAAAATCCTTGTCATCTTTGGAAACTTGATGTGACCTCATGAAAGAGTCGAAACAGGACTCTTTGAACATGAGGTGGAGAAAGTCTCCCAGGCTAGGCTCCCACGAAGGCTTTTTCTGAAGTTCGTCCAGTTTCAGCATCAGAAGCTCTTCCCTGGGATGGGAACGCACATGCTCAACGAAGGGAGCCCACAGGGTTTCCCTGACTATCTCGACTGTAGCCTTCCACAAGTTCTCAATCACCGCGCTCTTAGTTGACCTGTCCCTAGACCACCAGACCACGTCAGCCTGGGTAAGCGCATCCCTGACAGCCTCAGGCAATTGTTTCCACTGGCCCGGGAAGAAAAGCGTCTCCATGTGCCTGTCTGCGTGCTCTTGCTCCTCACTCTCTTTCCAAGAGCGCAACTGATCAGGGGTAAGTCTTGATGTAGCAAAACCGGTCGCAAATCCCCAGAACAGCCTGTGGGACCACCATTTATTGCCTTGGCTATCAATTAGTGGGACATCTAGGTCGGGGCCTATGTCCCACTCGCCTATCCAGTCTCCGGCAGCCCTGCAATTCTGGGCAACCCGCTTCCAATCTGTCACAATGTGTGGCTGCTGTCGAATCCTTTCGAAGCAGTCAACGGCATCCTGAGGCTTGAGGTACCCTAAGTCGCGCTCGACTGAACCTAATTCAAAGTATGTCTTGCTAAAGTGCCATAAGGCATCTTCATATCTACCTTCTATGAACCTGAGATTAAACAATTCGCCGTTGATGATAGCACCCATGATCCTAATCTCTTCTTTGATCCACTGGAAGTTCTCATCATCCGCTCCGTCAGGAGCTTCCCTGGGGAAAAGCAAGATAGATCTTTGAGCATACTCCAGCAGCTCCTGAAAGCGCTCAGTATAGCTCTGGGATGTCCTCCTTTTCTCCAGAGCCGCAAGAGCACAGCAAAACGCTGTGTGTAGATGAAGAGCAGATGGACTAAGCTTTACTTCGGCACCTGGCATATACCATTGGCGAAATTGCTTCTCCCCGAGCTCTAGGAGTTCCTCCGAGCATTCATCTATAAGCATCTCGTAAAGTGCTGCCACAGTTTCTCCTCCTCCCCTCCTACAGCCTCACCGGTATGCCCCTCTCCTGGAGGTAGACCTTGGCCTGGCGGATGGAGTAGGTGCCGAAGTGGAAGATAGAGGCCGCCAGGACGGCATCCGCCTTGCCCTCCACTATAGCATCGTAGAGGTGGGAGAGGCGACCCGCCCCCCCGGAGGCGACCACAGGCACGGGCACCGCCTCAGAGATGGCCCGCAACAGCTCCAGGTCGTAGCCCTCCTGAGTCCCGTCGGCGTCCATGCTGTTGACCACGATCTCCCCCACCCCCAGCTCCACCGCCCTGACGGCCCACTCCACGGCGTCCAGCCCGGTGGGCCGTCCCCCGGCCCGGCCGGTGTGGGTGCGCACCTCCCAGCGAGTCGGCGAGCTGCCCGGCACCCTCATGGCGTCCATGCCCAGCACGATGCACTGGCTGCCGAACCGCTCGGCCCCCTCTCGAATGAGGTTGGGGCTCTGGACGGCGGCGGTGTTGATGGACACCTTGTCGGCCCCCGCCTTCAGCATCCGGTTCATGTCCTCGACGCTGCGCAGCCCTCCCCCGACGCACAGCGGTATGAAGACCTGGTCGGCGGTGCGGGACACCACCTCCAGCATGATGTGGCGCTCGTCGGTGGAGGCGGTGATGTCATAGAAGACCAGCTCATCGGCGCCCTCTCGGTTATAGAAGGCGGCCAGGGCCACGGGGTCGCCGGCGTCCCGGTGGTCGAGGAAGCGGACCCCCTTGACCACCCGGCCCCCCGTTACGTCAAGGCAGGGGATGATGCGCTTGGTTAGCATACCTGATCTCACTCCCCATACGCCGCTTTGAGCGCCCGGAGCGCCCGCAGGGTCACCCACTTGCTTGGCCGCCCCTTGGCCTCAATGTCGGCCCACATCTTGCCGTTGTAGCTATACTCCAGCTTCCAGCGGCCCTGAGCGTCCTGCTTGGACTCCACCAGGGCCAGGGCGTTGGCCAGGCGCTTGTCCTTAGCAGACCCCAGGGCGGCCAGGGCCTCCAGGTTTTGCAAGACATCGGTGACGTAGCCGATGGGGTAGCCGAGCTTGAACCAGCTAGAGCTGGGCTTGGCGCTCCAGCCCGAGGGATAGTCCGCAACCGCCGGGTCTCGGCCCAGCAGGAACTTCGCCCCGTGTTCGATGGCTGCCCGCATCCGGGGCGTGCGCTGGGCGGGAGGAACCTTGCCCAGGGCCAGCATGGCCTTCACCGCTCCCCAGGCGCAGGGCAGGCCGGCGTTGCCGGAGCAAGCGAAGGTCGGGCCGCAGGTGCCCGACTTGTAGTAGCGCTCCGCCGTGTCTGTAGCCTCCGGGCCGGCGATCCCGTCCCCGGTGACCATCCGCGCCTGCCACTCCACCGCCCTCTGGAGCCGTTGGTCCTCCAGATAGCCCAGGTCTATCAGGGCCGCCGCCAGGTTCCCAGCCTCGCAGTGGCCGAAGGTCGAGAGTGTCCTGTTTACAGTGAAGCCGCCGTGCTGGGCGAGGGCGTGAGAAAGGAGATATTCGCACCCGGCCCGGACCCGGGGATGGTTGCCATCGGCCCCAAGCTGGGCCAGGAAGATAATCTGCCACACGGTGCCGGTATATTTGGGGGCGTAGCCCGGCCCCGGCTTGACCCAGTAGCCCTCGGGGGCCTGGGCGGCCAGGATGGCGGGCACGGGGCCGCTCTGCATGATAGCCGCCTTCGCCACCTTCACTTCCCCATCGCCCTCGGGTCGGCTCAGCAAGTCTCGCAGGGCGAAATAGCGAACGGCGGACTGGGACGGGTCCGGCTCCAGCAGCCAGGGCAAGGGGTCTCCCCTCAGCCTATCTCTCCATCTCATGGTCGCTACCTCCTCGAATCGCCCCCTGTTGGCCTGTGCGCCAGCAGGAAGTAGTACTTGTCTCCTAACCCTTCCTCCCTCACCACCTTCAAGCCGACCTTCTCCGCCAAGGCCTCTGTCTCCTCCTGGGAGAGGCGGTCGGCCCGGGGCGGGCCGTCGCCTGTGCTGGCCTTGACCCACTCCACTATCGCCAGCCATCCCCCCGGCTTGAGGAGGGCAGCCGCTATCTTCAAGAACTCCTCAGCCCTCTCCTTCATCTCGTGGAGGACGAAGGTCAGGAGCATGCCGTCCAGGCCCCCCAGCTCCAGGGGGAACTCCACCTCCCCACACTTCATTATATCGATATTCTTTATCCTGGCCCGCTTTGCCCGCTCCCGCAGTCGGGCCAGCATCTCCGGCTGGACATCCAGGGCTACCACCTGGCCCTGGGGAAGTCGCCGAGCCAGGGGCAGGCTGAAGTAGCCGGGGCCGCAGCCGATGTCCGCCACTCTCTGCTGAGGCTCCAGGGGCAGGAGGTCGAACACTTTCTCCGGGTTCAGCTCCCTTCGCCGTGTCACGTCCTCCAGAAGACTCAGCCGACGGACATCGAAGCGATGGTGGGGAGGTGGAGGCATAGGCCGGGAGGCCACAGCAATTGCCTCCTTCAGGTCGAGCTGCCCGGTATACAGCGCCCGGCCCAGGATGGCCCCCTCAACCCCCAGGTCCCGGAGGCGGGCCACGTGCTCCAGGGTGGAGATGCCTCCCGAGGCGATGACGGAAAAACCGGGCAGGGCCAAGAGGCGAGCTATATCTTGGAAGCCGGGGCCGGCCAGGGTGCCGTCTTGGGCGATATCAGTGGAGACGATGCTCTTCACTCCCATTCCCCCAAGCCGCTCCGCCAGTTCGAGGGCTGACATCGAGGTCTGCTTCTCCCAGCCCCGGGCCGCCACCATGCCATCCCTGGCGTCGATGCCCACCACCACCCTCTCCCCAAACTTCTGGCAGGCCTTCTTCACCAGCTTCG
The DNA here is from genome assembly GCA_016210485.1 of Chloroflexota bacterium. Classification (GTDB taxonomy): domain Bacteria; phylum Chloroflexota; class Dehalococcoidia; order JACQUD01; family JACQUD01; genus JACQUD01. Next base: position 28,312 of record JACQUD010000061.1, read on the forward strand.
GTTCCTCCACCGCCGCCGTCCCCAGGACGGCTCGCTCCGCTCCCAGGGACAGCACCTCGGCCACCGCCTCCAAAGAGCGCAGGCCACCCCCCACTTGGAGGGGTATCTTCATTGCCCTTGCGATGTTGCCGATGACCTCACCGTGGATCAGGTGACCGGCCCGCGCCCCATCCAGGTCGACGATGTGCAATCGAGGCGCGCCTAGCTCAGCCCAGCGCCGGGCCACGGCCACGGGGTCGTCGGAGAAGACCATCTCCTGGGAGAAGTCGCCCTGGTAGAGGCGGACACACTTGCCGCCTCGCAGGTCTATGGCCGGGATGATTTCCATTCAATCCCTTCTCAGGCCGGACAGAAAGTTCTTATATATCAGAAGCCCCGTCTCGCCACTCTTCTCAGGATGGAACTGGGTGGCTATCAAGTTGTCTCGGGCGATAGCGCTGGCGAAGGTGACGCCGTAGTCCGTCTTCGCCACCACGATGTCAGGGTCATCCGGCTCAGGATAATAGCTATGGACGAAGTAGAAATTGGAGCCGTCGGGGATGCCCTGGAAAACGGGATGGTTCTTGGCGAAGCGCACCTGGTTCCAGCCCATGTGGGGCACCTTGAGGCCCGGAGGCAGCCTCCTCACCCGACCGGGGAGGATGCCCAGGCAGGGACCGCCACCCCCTTCTTCGGTGGAGTCGAAGAGGAGCTGGAGACCCAGGCACACCCCCAGGAAGGGCTTGCCCTCAGCCACCGCCTCTTTCAGGGCCGGGATAAGGCCCAGGCGCTCCAGGCTGGCCATGGCATCGGCGGCGGCACCCACCCCGGGGAGAATGAGGGCGGGGGCCTCTCTCATCTCCTGGGGACTGCTGGTGACCCTGACCTCATACCCCAGGTGCTGGATGGCCTTGACCACGCTTCTGAGGTTCCCAGCCCCGTAATCTACTACGGCGATCATAGATTGCTCCACATTTGGCTTCATTTTATCATAGCTCCCTCATCTCCAGCGAACTCGGTGATATACTTATTCTTGAGATAGCTCAGGATGGAATCTATGTCCGACAAAGAAAACACCCAGGAGCGCATCCATAAGCTCAGGGAGCTCATCAACCACCATAACTACCGCTACTACGTCCTGGACAGCCCCGAGCTCAGCGACGTCGAGTACGACGAGCTGATGCAGGAGTTGCGCCAAATGGAGGCGGAGCGCCCGGAGCTGGTGACCCCTGATTCCCCCACCCAACGGGTGGGTGCCCAACCCCTGGAGGCGTTCGGCGTGGTGGAGCACCCCCTGCCCCTCCTCTCCCTGGCCAACGCTTTCGACTACCAAGAGCTCCAGGCCTGGCATAAGCGCATCTCCGGTCTCCTCCCTGGGGAGAACTGGGACTTCGTGGCCGAGCTGAAGATGGACGGATTGGCTGTGGCTCTTGTCTATGAGGATGGCCGCTTTGTCTCGGGGGCCACCCGGGGCGACGGCTTCCGAGGGGAGGACATCTCCCAGAACCTGCGCACCATCCGCAGTATCCCCCTGGCGCTGGTGGACAGAGATGCGCCCCGTCGCTTCGAGGTGAGGGGGGAGGTCTTCCTCACTCGCTCGGGGTTTAAGAAGCTCAACGAGGAGAGGGCCGCCGGCGGCCAACCCCTCTTCGCCAACCCCAGGAACGCCGCCGCTGGCTCGGTGCGCCAGCTCGACCCCCGCATCACCGCCGGTCGCCCCCTGGACATCTACATCTATGGCCTGGGCTGGGCCGAGGGAGGAGCCATACCCCTCACCCACTGGGAGACTATGGAGTTCCTAAAATCTTTGGGCTTCAAGATCAATCCCCATAACCGTCGGCTAGACGCCCTGGAGGAGGTGGAGGAATACCACCGCTCCTGGGTGGAGCACCGGCGGGAGTTGGAATACGACACCGACGGCATAGTGGTCAAGGTGAACCCCCTGGCCCTCCACGACCGCCTGGGGTCCGTGGGCCGGGAGCCGAGATGGGCCATCGCCTACAAGTTCCCCGCCACCCAGGCCACCACCCGCCTCCTGGACATCCAGGTCAACGTGGGGCGCACCGGCAGCCTCAACCCCTTCGCCATCCTGGAGCCTGTCCACGTGGGGGGCGTCACGTTGCGGCAGGCCGCCCTCCACAACCTGGACGACATCGCACGAAAGGACATCCGACGAGGCGATACCGTTATCGTCCAGCGGGCCGGGGAGGTCATCCCCGAGGTGGTGGGCCCTGTGCTCAGCCTGCGCACCGGTCGCGAGCTCCCCGTGGACGAGGACCGGGAGGTCCTGGAGCGATTCCAGACCTGCCCCTCCTGCGGGGCTCGAACCATCAGGCCCGAGGACGAGGTCATGTATCGCTGCCCCAACGCCGCCTGCCCCGCCCAAGCCCACCGCCGCCTGGAGCACTTCGTCTCCCGAGGGGCCATGGACATCGAGGGGGTGGGCACCCAGCTCTGCGCCGCCCTGCTGGCCTCGGGCTTGGTCGTGGACGTGGCCGACCTTTATAAACTAAGCAAAGAACAACTCCTCACCCTGGAGCGCATGGCCGAGAAATCTGCCTCCAACGTCCTGGCCTCGATAGCGGCGAGCAAGGACCGGCCCCTGGCGCGGCTTCTCTTCGCTCTGGGCATACTCCATGTAGGCGATGAGATGGCCCAGCTTCTGGCCAGCCACTTCTGCTCCCTGAATCGTCTGGCCCAAGCCACTGAGGAGGAGCTGAACGCCATCCCCGGCGTTGGCCCCAAGATTGCCCAGAGCGTGGTCGCCTTCTTCCGGGGGGAGAGCAATAAAGAGATACTGCGGAAGCTAAAAGAGGTCGGAGTCAGGATGGAGGATGAGGCAGCCGCCGAGGCTAGGTCGTTGCCTCTGGACGGCCTGGAGTTCGTGGTCACCGGGAGGCTGGCGGCCTTCCCCCGGAGCCAGGCCGAGGCTCGGATCAAGGAGTTGGGGGGCAATGTCTCCGACAATGTTTCCCGCATGACCACCTATTTGGTGATAGGGGAGGGCTCTGGCTCCAAGCTGGAACGGGCGAGGGCGCTGGGGACGAAGATTCTTACGGAGGAAGAGTTCCTGCGGCTCATCCAGTAGGACCGAACTCAGCCGGTCGCCGCCCTACTCGGCGGCGAAGCTAGGGGTAAACCTTATCGGTTATCTGCCAGTCGATGAGGTCCAGCAGGCAGATGTATTGGTTCCAAATGGAAGGTGTCAGAGGATGCTCATCGCCGTTGATCTGGTTTTGTTTAACCCTTAAGGCATAGTAGGGGCCATCTTCGGCGCCGGTGTTGCTCCATATCTCTACAATCCTCTCCGTATCATCGACTACCACGGTGCGCGTAGGGAGAACTGTTACCGAGGCAGTCACGCTCCCGTTCTGAATAGACGCCTGTCCGCTGCCCGGAGATGCGGTGGGAGCAGGTCTCTCTGGCAATGTTGTAGCCAGGATGCCGCCGTCTAACACGAAGACGAGGCCAGAGAGTTCAGTGTCCAAGGAACTGAAAGACACTGAATGTTGCAGCCTTTGCGATTCCACCGACCCCTCTGCCCCTGATGCCTCTCCGGGAGTAGGAGACAAAAAATTAGGGGAATTCAAGGCCAACAGGGCCACAGCTAACATCGTCCAATTTCTCGCGATATAGATGAGCTTTGCCATGGTTTCCGTCTCCCCGCTGGTCTATTGCTGGGCTCAATCTTTCCATATCTCAGGCTAGATTGGAGATGGTGGCTAAACAAGCTCAGAAACGGCCACTTAAACGCCCCCAAAAGCGCCAATTTTTGAGCCATAGGGTTCATCATATGGACATGTTGCCTTAGGCGATAAACATAGCTTTGCGATAAAGCTGAAACGAGGGTGAGTATGAAGGGGTGGCCAGTAAAAACAAAGGCCTCTACACTATAGGGTTACTGCTCATCTGGAGCGATTTGAGCCGAAAGTCCGCTATTTTGAGCCGAAAAGTCCTCGATTCTGAACCAAATAGGCCTCGTTTTTGAGACTAAAGTCATCTATGTTAATTTCCATGGAAGGGTCGACTACCATGGCTCAGGATGACCTGGTCTCTGAGATAGCCCGGTTGCCCTTCCCCGAGATGCTCAACCGGACCTTGGCTCTGGAATATCGGTTCATCGTCAGCTATCCGCGGCTTATCGATCGGATGGTAGATGTAGAGAAAACCGTAGACAAAGAGAGCGAGGTAGTGAAGATTCTGAAGCAACTGGGGCAGGAGTCCGTTTATCACTGCGATTATGTGATGCGAATCATCAGGGCCCTCGGCGGGGAACCCACCTTCAATTTTGAAATTATCGCCGATATGCCAGACATAGTCCATCATTGCGAGGAGCAGCTAGAGAGGGAGATGCTGACCCTGGCGATATATCGGCGAGCCAAGAGCTTGGCCGAGGATAGAATTCGAGCAAATGTTTGGCATAGGGTAGCAAACAGGTTGGCATCCCTGCTATTCAGACGAGCTAGTCAGCCAACAACCAAGGGTCCGATTCTTGAGCTGCTGGAAAAGCTGATAGCTGCTGAGCGGAGCCACGTAGAAAAGATGGACAAGGTAATCAGAATTCTCCAATTGCAGCGTTAGCTTGTAGCCCCTCCTGTCTTTCTTTGTAGTATATCTCGTTGACAAGCCTTCCCCATCCGATGTAAACTACTCTCCAGATATCGAAATCTGGGCCGTGCCCTGGTGACTGTTTAGCCAAGGGCTACGGAGCAACCAAGGCCACGGCGGGGAAACGTGGCCTTTCCTGTTTATCTTTTGAGAACGGGGCTATAGGTGCTGAAGAAAACTGACCCTGAGCTGGCTAAGATAATCCAGGCCGAGGTGGAGCGCCAGCGCCGGAATATCGAGCTCATCGCTGCCGAGAACTACGTCTCCAGGGCCGTGCTGGAGGCCCAGGGCTCCGTCCTTACCAACAAGTATGCTGAGGGTTATCCGGGGCTTCGCTACTACGGAGGCTGCCAGGAGGTGGACAAGGCTGAGGAGTTGGCCATCCAGCGAGCTTGTCAGCTCTTCGGCGCGGAGCATGCCAATGTTCAGCCTCACAGCGGCTCCCAGGCCAACATGGTCGCCTATTTCACTCTGCTGAAACCAGGCGACACCGCTCTGGGTATGAGTCTAGACCACGGGGGGCATTTAACTCACGGCAGCCGGGTGAACTTCTCCGGCAGATGGTACCGGTTCATCCCTTACGGTGTGCGCCAGGATAACGAGCTCCTAGACTACGATGAGATGGCCCGGCTGGCCAGGGAGCACCACCCCAAACTCATTGTAGCCGGGGCTTCAGCCTATCCTCGAATTATAGATTTCGCCAGAATCAGGGCCATCGCCGACGAGGTGGATGCCAAGGTGATGGTAGATATGGCCCACATCGCTGGCCTGGTGGCTGTTGGGTTGCACCCCAGCCCCATACCCCACTCCCATGTAGTTACCTCCACCACCCACAAAACCATGAGAGGCCCCAGAGCCGGCTTCATCCTCTGTACTCAAGAGCTGGCCTCGGCTATAGATAAAGCTGTCTTTCCGGGAATCCAGGGCGGGCCCTTGATGCACATTATCGCCGCCAAGGCGGTGGCCTTCGCCGAGGCTATGAGACCGGAGTTCGCCCAGTACCAGAAGAGGGTGCTGGAGAACGCCCAGACCATGGCCGAGGAGTTGACTCGGGGCGGGTTGAGGCTCGTCTCCGGAGGCACCGATAATCACCTGGTCCTGGTGGACCTCACCGCCGTCGGCATCACTGGCAAAGAAGCGGAGGTGGCCCTGGATGAGGTAGGCATCTCAGTGAACAAAAATACCATCCCCTTTGACCCGCGCCCTCCTGCCATCACCAGCGGCATTCGCGTGGGCACTCCTGCCATCACCACCCGAGGCATGGGCACCGCCGAGGCCAAGAGCATCGCCCATCTCATGGTAGAGGTCCTGAGGCACCGGGGGGATGTGGCAGTGGCCCGCCGGGTCAAGAAGGAGGTGGTCGAGATAACCTCCCGCTTCCCCCTCCCCGGCGTGAATCAAGAGATAGCTTGAGCCTGCCATCTCCCCATGCTATAATGGCGGCGACGAAAGGAGAGTCAATCTGTGCCTCAATATGAGATGGTCTTCATTCTGAGCCCGGAGGTGCCCGAGGAGCAGGTGGAGTCAGTCATGGAGAAAGTCACTCAATCCATCGCCGGCCGGGGCGGCAGTGTCCAGGAGGTGGAGCGTTGGGGAAGGCGGCGCCTGGCTTATCCCATAAAGAGTTTCGTCGAAGGCAACTATGTGTTAGCCCGGTTTCAAGTGGAGCCCCGGGCGATAGCGGAGTTAGAGGCCCAGCTGAGGGTATCCGAGGAAGTTATCCGCCATCTGGTGGTCAGGATGGAGCGTCGCCAGATCCAAAGATTGGCTGAACAAGCGAAAGAAAAGGAGATAGAAGAGAGCCAGGAGGCGGGGGAGCCAAAGGAGGAGGAGTGATGGCGAGCCTGAATAAGATAATGGTCATAGGCAACTTGGGCAGCGACCCGGAGATGCGCTATACTCCTAACGGAAACCCCGTCACTTCCTTCCGCCTGGCCACCTCACGTGCCTTCACCACCTCCTCAGGAGAGCGGCGCCAGGAGACGGAATGGTTCGATGTCATTACCTGGAACCGGCTGGCTGAGACGTGCAACCAGTTCCTGAGTAAGGGCCGTCGGGCTTTCGTAGAGGGGCGGTTGCGCACCAGCTCCTGGGAAGGCCCCGACGGGCAGCGCCGGCAACGCCTGGAGATAGTGGCTAACCGTGTCCTGTTCCTGGACCGGCAGGCACCTTCATCTTCAGGGGAACCCGCCGAGGAGACAGACCAGATGACCGTCGGAGACTCGGATGAGGCACCCTTTTGAGAGCTTCCGGCCGAACGAATTCTAGTAGAAAAGGATAGGCGAAGATATGCCCCAGCAAGCTAGGCCCCGCAGGGAAGGAACCAGGAAGAAGTTCATCCCCAAGAAAAGGTTCTGCTCCTTTTGTGCGGACAAAGTAGTCTACATAGATTACAAAGATACAGCCAGGCTCCAGCGCTTTATCTCCGAGCGCGCCAGGATAGATCCTAGGAGGAGAACAGGGGTCTGCGCTAAGCACCAGAGAAGCCTGAGCCAGGCTTTGAAGCGTGCCCGTCACATAGCCTTGCTACCCTTCACTCCGGAGCATGTCCGCCTGAGCGGAGGGGCTGGCCTGCGCAGGGAGCAGGCTGGAGCATCCTCACCGCAAGCCGGGCCAACAACTCTTTAGAGCGTGCCATTGTCCCCAAAGAAGCCTGCCGGTAGAGGCCGAACTGGCCCTCTGCCCTCAGCGGTACGGCGCCAGGCCCGGTGGCAGAGAGAGCGTCGCGGGCAGCGCATCATCATCTCCCTGGGTGCCATAGGGATTGCTCTGGTCTTGGCTCTCACCGCCGTTGGCATATATTCGGCACGCGTCGCCCCACAGCGGGAGGTGGCGGTGCGGGTGGGGGATGTGACCTTCAACATGAGCTACTTCGCCACTATGCTGAAGCGCTTGTCCAAAGAGACCACGGACACCCCGGAACAAATAGCTAATAGTTTGCCCGATGCCATAATCAACCAGGAGCTAGTCCGCCAGGAGGGCATCCGACTGGGGCTGATGCCCTCCCCGGAAGAGGTGGAGGCCGAGATTCGAAGTCGGGTGCTTAAGCTCCACCCTGAAGCGGAGGGGGATGAGGAGCAGGTAAAGCAGGGATACAAAGCGCTTCTCAAGGACAGCGGCGTCTCAGATAGCCAGTATCGGACGGAGGTTGCTGTCTTCCTGATCAAGCCTCGCCTGATGGACTACCTCTGGAATCAGTCCGGCCTCAGCCATGTCCAGCCCCACGTCCATCTCCGAGCCATCGTCCTGGACACCCCGGAAAAGGTGGCCCAAGTTGAGGCTCGTTTGGGGGTCGGGGAGGACTTCGTCGCTCTGGCTCAGGAGATGTCTCTGGATGAGGCCTCCAAAGGGCAGGGTGGAGACATGGGATGGATACCCAAGGGAGGCCGTCCCCTGCGGGCACTGGCGCAGGTGCACCTGCGCCTCCTTCTCCTGGACTCGGAGGAGGCAGCCAAGGCGGCTCAGGCCCGCTTGGCCGGCGGGGAGGACTTCGTGGCCTTGGTTCGGGAGCTGTCCAAGGATGAAACTACCAAAGCCAAGGACGGAGATCTGGGCTGGCTGCTCCGAGATTATCTCAGGCCTGAGCTGTCAGCAACAGCCGACCTGGAGCCGGGCCAGACCAGCCAGCCCATTTCCACTACCGGCGGCTATGCTCTATTTCAGATGGTGGGCAAAGCCCCCGGCGGCCAGATATTCGATGAGATAGCTCTCCAGATGGAGCCGGGGCAGGTAAGCCCGCCCCTCTTCGGTGTGGATGGGCATTTCTACTTTTTACAGGTGTTGGGTCAGGAGGACCGCGAGGTGGCGCCGGAGTATGTGCCTGTGCTCCAGGAGCAGCTTCTGGCCGAGTGGCTTTCAGAGCAACGGCAACCTGAGGTAAACTTGGTGCAGAACTTTCTGGACGAGAAGAAGATAAGCTGGGCTCTGGCCCAAGTGGAGTGAAGCTAAGTAGATGGAAGCCATAGGAGTGGGCCTTTTGGGCCTGGGAGTAGTAGGCGGAGGGGTAGCCCAGGTCCTCCGGGAACGCCGTGAGGCCATCACCGCTCTCATCGGGACGCCCGTGGTCCTGCGCCACGCCCTCGTCCGGCACCGGGAGAAGCCTCGCGTGCTCTCTCCAGACCTCCTCACCACCCAACCTAAGGACATCCTGTACGACCCCCAGGTGCACATCGTGGTGGAGGTCATGGGTGGAGAGCTCCCGGCCCTGAACTATATCCGCCAGGCCCTGGAGGCGGGGAAATACGTTGTTACCGCCAACAAAGAGGTCATGGCCAAGCACGGGCCGGAGCTCCTGGCCCTGGCCCGGGAGCGTGGGGTGGACATCCGCTACGAGGCCAGCGTGGGTGGCGGCATCCCCCTGATAACACCCTTTCGCCAGGACTTCTTAGCCAACCACATAGCTGCTATCTACGCCATCATAAACGGCACCACCAACTTCATCCTCACCCGTATGGCCCAGGAGGGCCAGGACTTCGCCTCGGCCCTGTCCCAGGCCCAGAAGCTGGGCTACGCTGAGGCCGACCCTTCCAACGACATCGAGGGCATCGACGCTGCCTATAAGCTGGCTATCCTGGCCACCCTGGCCTTCCACACCCGGGTCCGACCCCAGGACGTGCATCGCGAGGGCATCTCCCACCTCTCGGCCAGAGACTTCCGCTACGCCCGAGAGTTGGGCTACACCATCAAACTCTTGGCCATCGGCAGGGCGGAGGAGGAGGGGGTGCAGGTGCGGGTCCATCCTACCTTCCTTCCCCAAGATAGGCTCCTGGCCAAGGTGGATGGAGTCTTCAACGCCGTCCAGGTGGAGGGGGACCTGACGGGTCCTGTGCTCTTCTACGGGCAGGGGGCGGGCTCCCAACCCACCTCCAGCGCCGTGGTGGCCGACATCATAAACCTGGCCCAGGACCTGGCATTCGGGCCTCGCCGCCGCCCCCCCCTGCTTCTAGAGCCGCCGATCCCTTTGAAGCCCATGGCTCAGCTCCGTACTCGCTACTATCTTAGAATGAGCGTGGCCGACCGGCCCGGGGTGCTGGCTCAGATCGCCCGAGTGCTGGGGGACAATCAAATCAGTATTGCCTCTGTTATCCAGAAAGAGGTGGACGAGGCGGCGCAGACGGCGGAGATAGTTATTATGACTCACCTGGCCCTAGAAGAAGCCATGCAGCGTGCCCTGGCGGAGATGGCCCGGCTGCCCAAGGTGGCCGAGGTCAGCAATTTCGTCCGTGTGGAGGGCTGAGATGCCCAGGCCCCGCCTGCTGGAGCGCTACCGCGACCTCCTCCCCGTGACCCCTCACACCCCCATCTTCTCCCTGGGTGAGGGCGATACCCCCCTGGTCCGCTCCCACCGGCTGGAGAAAGAGGTCGGGTGTGGGGAGCTCTACTTCAAGACGGAGGGATGTAACCCCACCGGATCCTTCAAAGACAGGGGCATGGTGGTGGCCGTGGCCAAGGCACTGGAGGCGGGCACACGGGCACTGGTTTGCGCCTCTACAGGCAACACCTCGGCCTCGGCTGCCGCCTATGGTGCTAATCGAGGCGTGAAGGTGGTGGTGCTAGTGCCCCGAGGCAACATCGCCCTGGCCAAGCTGGCCCAGGCCCTGGGCATGGGCGCCCAGGTCATGCCAGTGGAGGGAAACTTCGACCAGGCCCTGGAAATAGTGCGCGCCCTGGCCAAGCGTCACCCCGTCACTCTGGTCAACTCCATCAACCCGCACCGCATCCAGGGACAGATGACCGCTGCCTACGAGGTCGTGGATGAGTTGGGTGATGCTCCAGACTACCTGTTCATCCCTGTGGGCAATGCCGGCAACATCACCGCCTACTGGCGGGGCTTCAAAGAGTATCACAAGCGAGGCCAGGCCAAACAGACTCCTAAGATGATGGGCTTCCAGGCCGAGGGGGCGGCCCCTATCGTCCAGGGGCATGTAGTGGAGAACCCACAGACAGTGGCCTCCGCTATCCGTATTGGCAACCCCGCCTCCTGGCAGGCGGCCCTGGCGGCCCGGGACGAGTCCGAGGGCACTATTGAGGCCGTCAGCGACCAGGCAATCCTGGAGGCCCACGGCCTCCTGGGAATCTGGGAAGGTATCTTCGGCGAGACTGCCTCGGCGGCCTCCGTAGCTGGACTCCTCAAGCTGGTTCATGCCGGCCTGGACCTCTCCGGCAAACGAGTGGTGTGTGTCATCACTGGCTCTGGGCTAAAGGACTCGGAGGTGACACTGGATCGCACGGGGGAGCTGCCCCGCTACCCGCTCCAGGTGACCGCTATCGAGGCTGCCCTTGGCTGGGCCTAACCCCCTTCCCCTGTCCACACCCGCTACGGGCTACCCCGTTGCCGAGGAGACCTTCGATGCTCTGGAGATAGAGTGGCTGGAGCTCCTGTCTCAGGCCATCGTCAACACCCCCTTCTCCTTGCCTCTGTGGAAGAAGTTGTGGTGGCAGGCCTTTGGAGGGGGGCGAGAGCTGTTGCTCCTTTCAGTGCGGGAAGGGGGGAAGCTAGTGGGCGTAGCCCCCCTCCTTCGGGAGGGTGGTCGGGCCCAGTTTCTGGGGGACACCCGGACTGCCGATTACTCCGATTTCGTAGTGGCTCGGGGGCACGAGGGCCTTTTCTACCACTCCCTCTTAGACTACCTAGAGGCAAAGAATATAGCCAGCTTATATTTGGAGTCGGTGCCCAGTACCTCTCCAACTCTGACTGAGCTCCTGGGGCAAGCCAAGCTGCGGGGCTATACAGTGAGCGCTGATGTGGAGGATGTCTGCCCCAGGATAGAGCTTCCCGCCACCTGGGATGATTATCTCTCCTTTCTATCCAAGAAGGACCGCCATGAGCTGCGGCGAAAGATCCGCCGCCTGCTGGACCGCCGCCAGGTCAGGTGGTATGGCCTGGAGTGCTCCCAGATCCGGGACAATGATCTGGACGACTTTTTCCGCCTCTTTCGTCTGAGCCGAGACGAGAAGGCGCGGTTCCTGGACGCGGAGATGGAGAAGTTCTTTCGGGAGATGGCGGCGGCTATGGTCTCGGCCAGTCACCTCCGCCTTTTTTTCATGGAGCTGGAGGGGACCAGGATGGCCACGTCTCTGTGCTTCGATTATAGGGGCGAGCTGCTTCTCTACAATAGTGGCTTCGACCCGGCCTACGGCCCGCTCAGCGTGGGCCTTCTGCTCAAGGCTTTTTGCATCAAGGAGGCCATTGAAGCTGGCAGGAAGGCCTTCGACTTCCTCCGGGGAAGCGAGGCATATAAGTATGACCTGGGGGGCCAGGACCGGGCCATCCACCGCTGCATCATCGAGAGGGGTTGACCTCCCACAGCTTCCCTGAAATGCGCATTGCCATGCTCTGTCTCCACGGATGTCCCCTGGTCACCCCGGGGCAGCGGGAGGCGGGGGGAATGCAGGTCTATGTCAGGGAGCTCTCCCTGGCCCTGGGCCGCCTGGGTGTCGAGGTGGACATTTTCACCGTGGAGCATCCCCCTCATCCCATCGGCGCTCAGCCGTTGGGGCCAGGCGTCAGGGTCATCCACTTGGAGAGCGTTTCAGATATTCCAGGCTTAAGCTTGGGGTATCCGAAGCCTATCACTGACTCCCTCCTGCGTTTCCAGGAGATGGAGGGCTCCCCTTATCACTTAGTGCACAGCCACTACTGGCTCTCCGCCCAGGTGGGGGGCGAGGTCGCCCGGCGCTGGGGGGTGCCCCACGCGGTCATGTTCCACACCCTGGCCCTGGTGAAGATGGGGGCCGGGGCCGGGCCGGAGCCTGCTGAACGCGTGGAAGCCGAGAGACAGGCCATATCTCAGGTCCAGGCCATAATGGCCGCCACTGGGGAAGAGAAGAAGCTTCTGACTCGCCTCTACGGCGCCGACCCGGCCCGGGTGCGGGTGATCCCCTGCGGCCTGGACCTGGAGCTATTCCAGCCCGTAGATAAGATCAAGGCCCGCCAAAGGCTGAGGTTGCCCCCGGGGCGCATCGTCCTCTTCGCCGGGCGGCCCGACCCCATAAAACGCCTCGACCTGGCTCTGAGGGCCGTAAGTTATCTGGTCCGCCGACAAGGGATAAAAGAGCTGAGCTTTATTGTGGTGGGGGGGGAGCCAGCGAGCACTCAGGTGAAAGACCTTCAAGCCCTGGCCCGAAACCTGCGCCTGGGCGGTAGAATTCACTTCCGCCAGGCTTGCCCCAGGGAGAGAATGCCTCTCTACTACAGCGCTGCCGACATCTTCCTCATCCCCTCCCTCTACGAGAGCTTCAGCTTGGCCACTGCCGAGGCCCTGGCCTGCGGCACCCCTGTGGTGGCCACCAGGGCTGGCGGGCTCAAAACCCTGGTGAAGCACCGGAGAAACGGCCTGCTGGTATCGGGGGGCACACCTCGCAGCTTCGCCCGGGCGCTGGGGCGGGTCATGAGGGACAAGGCCCTGTCCCGGCGCCTTTCGGAGGCTGCCAGGAGCTCTGTCCAGGCTCTGGACTGGGGGCTGGTGGCAGGAAGAGTGCTGGAGGTATATCGGTGGCTCATAGCCCAGGCGAGATAGTCAAAAGGCATTTTCCCTGCCCCTCCACCCCAGGGTGCTGCTACCTAACCAATGGCCTGCCCCCGTCGTTATATAGGATGAAGACAGGGAAACCAAAAGGAGGAACACCATGAAGAAACTTATCATCGTCCTGGTTGCCATAGTTGTGCTGGGCCTAGCGGGCTTTATACTCCCTGCGGCCGCCCAGGAAGGAACTCCAACCCCTACTTCTACGCCGACACCCACGCCCTGGCTGGGCCTGGAGGTGGCTGACGTCAATGCAAAGCTAGCTCAAGAGCTGGGCCTCAACCTGGGGGTCATAGTGCTCAAGGTGGTGGAGGGAGGCCCCGCAGCCCAGGCCGGAATGCTGGCCAAGGATATTATCCTGACGGCGAGCCAGAAGCCGGTTAACTCTGTGGCCGACCTCCTGGCTATTGTCAAGGCATCCAAGGTGGGCGATGTCTTAGCGCTAACGGGGCGGCGCGGCGATGCCCCCATGACCTGGAAGGTGACCGTGGGAGAGAAGCCCCAGCCGGAGCCGCAGAGCTTGATTCCAGGTATTCCTGAGCTGGCCGGCATTGCCCGAGGTCAGCTCTTCGGCCATATCCTCGGCGGCCAGATAAATATGACGGACAAAGACGGCAATCCCCTGACCATCCAACTTCTGGCTGGAACGGTGGCAGCTCTGGCCGAGGGGTCGGTGACGGTCAAACCCAACGACGGCTCCGCCAATGTAACCTACAACACCAACGAAGTCAAGGTCATCGGCAAGCTAGAGGTCGGGGCGCCAGTGGTGGTAGTCTCTGTGAACAACCAACCTCGCCTCATCGCCAGGGCAGGGGCCCGGCGACTCCTTCAGGAGCTTAATCAATCCGTCCCCAAGCCCGCCCTCCATTCTCTGAGGGGCGAGGTCAAGGAGGTCAGCGCCCAAGGCATTACTCTTGTCTATGGTGACAAAGAGGTGAAGGTGGTCTTCTCTCAGGACTTGAAGGTTCGCCCGGATAAGGCTCAGCTCGTGGCGGGTGCCAAGGTGATGGTTGTGGGCCAGAAACAGGAGGAAGGAACGCTCCTCGCCTCCCAGATAGTGGTGCTGCCTCAAAAGATAGCTCCCAAGGCGTTAATGGACAAAGTGAATCGCTTGCGGACGAAGTTGCAGCAAGGGCGGAGCTTTACTCCTCACCCCTCCCAGCCTACACCATTGAGACTTCCCCAGACGTAGCTATCTAGGTTTTGAACATTTACAGGGCTGGCCCAAAGCGAGGCGCCGGGCCAGCCCTAGTTTTTGATATCGAGCATCATCTCTGGCCCTCTCTTCGCAACAGCCAGTACTCCAGGCTGTCGGAGAGGGCAACCCAGCTTGCCTCTATGATGTTGGCCGAGCAGCCCACTGTATGCCACTCCTCCACGCCATCGGTGGACTCGATGAGCACCCGGACTTGGGAGCCTGTCCCCCCCACTTCGTCAATAATGCGGACCTTGTAGTCGGTGAGGCGGACGGCGGCCAGGCTGGGGTAGAACGTCAGCAATGCCTGGCGCAGAGCGGCATCCAGGGCATTCACCGGGCCGACCCCCTCAGCCACGGTGTGCCTCACCTCATCCCCTACCCGCACTTTCACCGTGGCCTCGGTGAGCATCTCCTCCTCGTTATCGTCGGTTGGGGGTCGGCGGTGCTTCTCCACCAGCACCAGAAAGTCCACCAGATGAAATGGGGGCTGATAGTTTGGGCTGGCGCGGCGCAATAGAAGCTCGAAGGAGGCCTCGGCCCCCTCGAAATGATAGCCCTCGCTCTCCAGGCGTTTGATCTTCTCGGCCACGCCCCGTGCCTGCTCCGAGTTCAGCTCCAGCCCTAGCTCCCGAGCTTTATACAGGATGTTGCTCCGTCCGGAGAGCTCCGAGACCAGCACCCGCTGCCAGTTCCCCACCGTCTCGGGGTCTATGTGCTGATAGCTCTCCTCCACTTTCATGAGGCCAGAGACATGGAAGCCGCCCTTATGGCCGAAGGCGCTGGAGCCGACGTAGGGGAGGTGGGCATCAGGTATGAGGTTGGCCACCTCGGCGACGAAATGGGAGACCTCGGTGAGCTTGCCTAGCTGCTCCGAGGAGAGGCAAGCGATGCCCATCTTGAGCTGAAGGTTGGCGATAACGGAGGCGAGGTTGGCATTGCCGCAGCGCTCCCCGTAGCCGTTGATGGTGCCCTGGACCTGGGTGGCCCCGGCCCGCACCGCAGCCAGGGTATTGGCCACAGCCAGCTCGGAGTCGTTGTGGGCGTGGATGCCCAAGGGGACTTTAGCCGCCTTGGACGCCTCTATGCCGACCACCACCTCCGTAGGGAGGGCGCCGCCGTTGGTGTCACACAGAATGACAGCGTCGGCCCCGGCCTTGGCCGCGGCGGCCACCGTCTTCAGGGCATACTCTTTGTTCGCCTTGAAACCGTCGAAGTAGTGCTCGGCATCGAAGAAGACGGCCAGGCCCCTGGCCTTGAGGAAGGCTACGGAGTCGGCAATCATAGCCAGGTTTTCCTCCAGGGTGGTCTCCAGGACCTGGAGGACGTGGAGGTCCCAGGACTTGCCCACGATGGTGGCCACTGCCGTCCCCGACTCCACTATGGCCTGGAGGTTGGGGTCGTCCTGGGCCTTGATGCCTGGGCGGCGGGTGGAGCCGAAGGCGGCCAATTTAGCGTGCTTCAGCTTGAGCGTGCGCGCCTCGGCGAAGAACTCGATGTCCTTGGGGTTGGAGCCGGGCCAGCCGCCCTCTATATAGTGGATGCCCAGCTCGTCCAGCTTCTGGGCGATGAGGAGCTTGTCCTTGACGGAGAAGGAGATGCCCTCTCGCTGGGCACCGTCCCGGAGGGTGGTGTCATAAAGGTAGATGCCAGACATGGACGTTTTATATCCGCCCCGCCACCAGGTCCCCCATCTCTCTCGTCCCCACAGACGTTTTCCCCGGCTCCACTATGTCATAGGTGCGGTGTCCAGCCTCCAGCACTCCCAGGACCGCCTTCTCCACCGCCCTCGCCTCGGCCTCTAGGCCCAGGGAGTAGCGCAGCATCATAGCCCCAGAGAGGATGGTGGCGATGGGGTTAGCCAGGTTCTGGCCGGCCCGTCTAGGGGCCGAGCCGTGGATGGGCTCGTAGAGGCCAAAGGAGGCCCCGGAGGATAGACCCCCGGAGAGGCTGGCCGAGGGCAACATCCCCATGGAGCCCGCCAGCATAGAGGCCTCGTCAGTGAGGATGTCTCCGAAGGTATTCTCGGTGACTACTACGTCCAGGTCAGCGGGCCGCTGAATGAGGCGCATGGCGCAGGAGTCCACCAGCATGTGCTCCAGCTCCACATCGGGATACCGAGGGGCCATCTCTATGGCCACCTGACGCCATAGGCGGGAGGACTCCAGGACATTGGCCTTATCCACGGAGGTCAGCTTCTTGCGACGGCTCCGGGCCAGCTCGAAGCCGACCTGCAAGATACGCTCTATCTCCTGCTCCGAGTAGGCCAGGGTGTCCACGGCCCGGCGGCCCCGGGTGGTGCGCCACTGGCGCTTGGGCTTGCCGAAGTAGAGGCCTCCTGTGAGCTCCCGAACCACTACCAGGTCAACCCCCGTCACTATCCCAGGCTTGAAGTTGGTGGAGTCCACCAGCATGGGCAAGACCTTGACCGGGCGCAGGTTGGCAAAGAGGCCCAGGCCTTTCCGCAACCCCAGGAGGCCGTCCTCGGGGCGGGTCTTGGCTTTGGGGTCGTCCCACTTCGGCCCTCCCACCGCCCCCAGGAGGACGGCATCGCTTTTTTTACAGGTCTTCAGGGTGTCATTGGGCAGGGGAGTGCCATGGCGGTCTATGGCGATGCCCCCCATATCCCGATAGTGCCAGGCGAACTGGTGGCCGAATTTTTGACCTACCTTGTCCAGCACCTTTATGGCCTCGGTCATCACCTCGGGGCCGATGCCATCGCCGGACAGGACTGCGATGTTGTAATTCATCCTCACCCCCTGTGTCCTCCTCTTCCTATAAGGGAGAGGAGGCGATTAGAAATTCTGGGGGAACCCCCCAGACCCCCAACCGGGAACCTTGGTTCCTCGCGCCCTCCTTGGCCTCGACCAGGCAGTGGAACCTCCTGGTCACCCCTTTTTCAGTATCGAATCACTGGGCCCTGGGGCCCGTGGCCAGCCTCCTCTTGGTATACTCCACCAGCCCTCCAGCCTGGATAAGCTCCATCATGAAAGGGGGATAGGGCTTGGCCTTGAAGACCGTGTCCCGGGTCAGGTTCCTTATCTCCCCGCTCTCCAGGTCCACCTCCAAAGTGTCGCCCATTTGGCAGCCGGATGGAGCATCGTCGGCCTCCAGAATGGGCAGGCCAATGTCGATGGCATTGCGAAAGAAGATGCGAGCGAAGGAGGTGGCCACGATGCAGGAGATGCCCGCCGCTTTGAGGGCGATGGGGGCGTGCTCCCGGGAGGAGCCGCAGCCGAAATTGGACTCGGCGACGATGATGTCGCCGGGGCGCACCCGCTTCAAGAAGTCGGCGTCCAGGTCCTCCATACAGTGCTTGGCCAACTCTGCCGGCTCCGAGAACTTGAGGTAGCGAGCCGGGATGATGACGTCAGTATCTACGTTAGTGCCGTAGCGGTGAACCTTGCCTGTAAGCTTCATAGGCCTGTCCTTTCTGCAGAAGTATCAGGAGGAATTATACCACGAGCCCGGCAAAGCGATGGATTGTAACGGCGGGGTTTTAGCGCTTGAGAGGCTAGGAAATCTCCTCTGGGCTAGCGATCCTACCCAGCACGGCGGAGGCGGCGGCCACCGCTGGGCCGGCCAGATAGACCTCGGACTTGGGGCTGCCCATGCGCCCCACGAAGTTGCGGTTGGTGGTAGAGACGGCCCGCTCCCCCATCGCCAGCACCCCCATATGCCCCCCCAGGCATGGCCCGCAGGTGGGAGTGCTCACCACTGCCCCTGCCCACACCAGCGCCTCAATGATGCCCTCCCTCAGAGCGCGCAGATAAACCTCCTGGCTCCCCGGGATGACCACACAGCGCACCCGGGGGTGGACCTGCCGCCCCCGCAGGACCTGCGCCGCCACCCTCAGGTCCTCCAGGCGACCGTTGGTGCAACTGCCGATGACCGCCTGGTCTATCTCCACACCCTTTACTTGACTCACCGGGGCCACGTTGGAGGGGAGGTGAGGGGCCGCCACCTGGGGCTCCAGAGAGGAGACATCATACTCGTGGACGGCCAGATACTGGGCGTCGCGGTCGGGCACATAGGCGGTGTAGGGACGACTGGTTCGCCCCTTGAGGTAAGTTCGAGTCTTGCGGTCCACCCGGAACAGGCCAGCCTTGGCTCCAGCCTCGATGGCCATGTTGGCCATGGTGAAGCGCCCCTCTATGGGCAAGGCGTCTATGGCCTCGCCCACGAACTCCATGGCGGCGTAACGTGCACCATCCACCCCGATCTGGCCTATGGTGTAGAGGATGAGGTCCTTCCCCCCCACCCAGGGCTGGAGTCGACCGTGGTAGACGAACTTTATAGTTGGAGGGACCCGCATCCAGATGTCGCCGGTGGCCATAGCGCAGGCGATGTCTGTGGAGCCCATGCCCGTAGCAAAGGCCCCCAGAGCGCCGTAGGTACAAGTGTGGGAGTCGGCGGCCACCACCACCTCGCCGGGGAGCACCAGGCCCTTCTCCGGCAAGAGGACGTGCTCGATGCCCATGGCCCCTACCTCGAAATAGACGATGCCCTGCTCCCGGGCGAAGTCCCGGATCAGCTTGGCCTGCTCCGCCGACTCGATGTCCTTAGCCGGGACGAAGTGGTCGGGGATCATAACCACCTTGGAAGGGTCGAAGACCCTTTTCACTCCCAGTCGACGGAACTCCCGAATGGCGATGGGGGCGGTGATATCGTTGGACATGACCAGGTCTGCCCGGACGTTGATGAGCTCGCCGGGAGAGACTTTGTCACGGCTACAATGAGCAGCTAATATTTTTTCAGCTAGAGTCAAGTTCGTCCCCTCCTGAAAATCTCGATGCCTCTCTTAATAATAGCGCCAGGCCAAAGCTACTTCTCTTCTTTCTGGTCCTTCCTGCTTCTCTGGGCAGTGAGGAGGCGGTTCAGGGCATTAACGTAGGCTCGGGCCGAGGCTACGATGATGTCGGTGTGAGCGCCCCGGCCGGTGTAGATGCTTCCCTCGCTCTCGATGCGGATAGTGACCTCGCCCAGGGCCTCGGTGGTCTCTGTGATGGATTTGACACTGAACTCCACCAACTTGTTGGATACGTCCACTACCTGGCCTATGGCCCGGTTTATGGCATTGTAGACGGCGTCTACGGGGCCGTTCCCCAGGGCGGCGTCGGCCAAGGGCTCCCCTTGAGGCCCGGTGAGGCGCACCGAGGCGGTGGGTACGCCAGGGTCGCCACTGGAGACCTGCACGTGGTCCAGCTTATACAGGTCTGATACGTGGCGCATCTCCTCAGCCACCAGGGCCTCGATATCCCGGTCGTCCACGGCCTTCTTCTTAGTCGCAAGCTCCTGGAAGGCGGTGAAGGAGCGGCTGAGCGCCTCGTCGCTCAGAGTGTAACCCATCTCCAAGAGGTGCTCTCGAAAGGCATGGCGGCCGCTGAGCTTGCCCAGGGATAGAATAGTGCCCGGCACGCCGATGTCCCGTGGGTTCATGATCTCATAGGTAGCGCGCTCCTTTATGATGCCGTCTTGGTGGATGCCAGACTCGTGGCGGAAGGCGTTGCCCCCTACGATGGCCTTGTTGAGTTGTACGGCGATGCCGGTGAGCTCGCTGACCAGCCGGCTAATTTGGTAAATTTGAGTAGTATCGATATTCGTGATGAAGTTGAAGAAGTCCTGGCGAGTGCGCAGGGCCATGACGATCTCCTCCAGAGAGGCGTTGCCGGCCCTCTCCCCCAGGCCATTGATGGTGCACTCCACCTGCCTGGCCCCAGCCCGAATAGCGGCAAGGCTATTGGCCACCGCCAGGCCCAGGTCATCGTGGCAGTGTACGCTGACCACCGCTTTGTCGATGTTAGGCACGTTCTGGAAGACCCCCCGGATCAGCTCGCCGAACTCCTCGGGGGTGGAGTAGCCCACCGTATCGGGGATGTTCACTGTGGTGGCTCCTGCCTCGATACAGGCCTTTATAAGCTGATATACATAGGCCGGCTCGGAGCGGCTAGCGTCCATGGGGGAGAACTCCACGTCGTCCACATAGGTTTTGGCCCGCTTCACCGCCTCCACCGCCATCATCAGCACTTGCTCCCGGTCCTTCTTGAGCTGGTGCATGAGGTGGATGTCGGAACTGGAGAGGAACGTGTGGATGCGAGGGTGGGTCGCCATCTCCACGGCCTTGGCCGCGGCCTCCACATCCTGGGGCAAGGCCCTGGCCAGGCCACAGATGATGGGTCGGCGCACCTCTCGGGCGATGAGGCTCACTGCCTCCATCTCGATGGCGGAGTTGACGGGGGTGCCGGCCTCGATGACATCCACCCCCAACCGGTCGAGCTGCCAAGCAATCTCCAGCTTCTCTTGAACGTTAAGAGTGGCGCCGGGGGTCTGCTCCCCGTCCCGAAGGGTAGTGTCAAAGATGATGACCTTGTCCATGCTGGTTCCCCTCATACCCCAGGTTTAAACCTGGGGTGTAGCCCCGACCTATCTTAGCCAGGACATCATACCCCGCAGCTTCTTCCCCACTTTCTCGACGGGGTGCTCTTGCTCTTGGCGGCGCAGGGCATTGAAGCTGGGGCGCCCTGCCTGGTTCTCCAGGATCCACTCCCGAGCAAAGCTGCCGTCCTGAATCGCTGCCAGCAGCTTCTTCATCTCCGCCCGGACGTGCTCATCGATGACCTTGGGGCCGGCAGTGTAGTCGCCGTATTCGGCAGTGTCGCTCACCGAGTAGCGCATATAGCTCAGCCCGCCCTGGTAGATGAGGTCCACGATGAGCTTGAGCTCGTGGAGGCACTCAAAGTAAGCCAGCTCCGCCGGGTAACCCGCCTCCACCAGGGTCTCGAAGGCGGCTTTGATAAGGGCGCTGACGCCGCCGCAGAGCACCGCCTGCTCCCCAAAGAGGTCCGTCTCCGTCTCCTCAGCAAAGGTGGTCTCCAGGACTCCGGCCCGGGCGCACCCCACGCCCTTGGCATAGGCTAAGGCCGACTCCTTGGCCTTGCCTGAGGCGTTCTGGTGGACGGCCACCAGTGCCGGCGGGCCAGCGCCCTCGGTGTAGAGCCGGCGCATCATGTGGCCGGGGCATTTGGGGGCTACCATGGTGACATCCACATCGGGAGGAGGTACTATCTGGTTATAGTGGATGTTGAAGCCGTGGGCGAACATTAGGGTCTTGCCCTTCTTAATGGCCGGGGCCACTGATTCCTGATAGACTTGGCGCTGGTTCTGGTCCGGGAGCAACATCATTATGATATCGGCGGCTTTGGCCACCTCGGCCACCGTGGCCACAGGTAGGCCATGGCCCTCGGCCACCTCCCAACTCTTGCTTCCCTTATACAGGCCTACCATGACCTTGAGCCCGCTGTCCTTCAAGTTCAAGGCATGGGCATGGCCCTGGCTGCCGAAGCCCAAGATCCCGATGGTCTTGCCCTGGAGTAGAGAGAGATCGGCATCCTTGTCGTAGTAGATGGTGGTCACTAGCTACCTCCTTCTTGTTTCCGTCCCTTGCCTCGGCTAGGGCGGCTCTCAGCCTCCACCCCCAATGTCCCGGCTGGCCCCCGGGCCATGGCGAGGCGCCCGGTGCGGGATAGCTCCCTCACGCCAAAGCCTTTGAGGAGGCGGAACAGGGAGTCCACCTTATCCGTATCTCCGGTGACCTCGATGATGAGGGAATCCGGGGCGACATCTATGATGTTGGCCCGGAAAATATCGGCTATCTGGATGATCTCACCCCTGGTGGAGGGCGTGGCCTTGACCTTTATGAGGGCCAGCTCTCGGGCTACCAACTCGGACTCGGCGAAGTCCGAGACCTTTACCACATCCACTATCTTGTAGAGCTGCTTGGTCACCTGGTCCAGGACGGCGGTGGCCCCATCCACAACGATGGTCATCCGGGAGACGCCGGCCTGCTCGCTATGCCCCACGGCCAGGCTCTCGATATTGAAGCCCCGGCGACGGAACATGCTGGCCACTCGATTGAGGACGCCGGGTTTGTCCTCCACCAGGGCCACTATGGTGTGCTTCGTCGTGGCCATCCTCTAGCTACCGCCTCTCTTTTAGGCTCTTTTATGAACTCCGCCAGGGTTGCCCCCGGGGGAACCATGGGGAAGACGCACTCCTCCGGCTCCACGTGGAAATCTATAAGGAATGGGCCAGGGCAGTCCTTGGCCTGCTGGATGGCTGGGACCACCTCCTCCCTGCGGGTCACTTTGCAGCCCTCGATGCCATAGGCGTGGGCGATGGCTACGAAGTCGGGGCCGGAGAGGGGGGTGGCCACATACCGCTTGCCGTAGAAAAGCTCCTGCCACTGGCGCACCATTCCCAGGAAGCTGTTGTTCATGATGGCCATCTTCACATCCAGCTTCTCTTGGGTCAAGATAGCCAGCTCCTGAATGGTCATCTGGAAGCCACCATCACCGCAGATGGCCCACACCGCCTCCTGGGGGCAGCCCACCTTGGCACCGATGGCTGCCGGCAGCTCGAAACCCATAGTCCCCAGGCCCCCAGAGGAGATGAGGCTGTTTGGCTTGTGGAAGCGGTAATGAAGGGCCGTCCACATCTGGTGCTGGCCCACGCCGGTGACGATGATGGCTTCGCCTTTGGTGGCCTCCCAAATTTGGGATATGACGTATTGAGGGAGGAGATGCTCTCCGCCGGGGTCGGAGTCCAGGGGATACTGGCGCCGCCATTCCTCGATCTGTCGCAGCCATTCGCTATGGGCTTTCGCCTCAACCAAGGGGTTCAGACTCTGGAGCACATTCTTCACATCCCCCACGATAGGAACGGTGGCCGGCACGTTCTTGCTTATCTCCGCGGGGTCGATGTCAATATGGACTATCCTCGCCTGGGGAGCGAAGCCGCTGACCCGGCCCGTGGCCCGGTCGTCGAACCGCATCCCGATGGCCACGATGACATCGGCGTGGGAGACAGCCAGGTTGGCATAGGCCGTGCCATGCATGCCCAGCATGCCCAGGTGCAGGATATGGTTGTGGGGGAAGGAGCTGAGGCCCAGGAGGGTATTGACCACCGGCATCTGCGCCTTCTCCGCTAGCTCCCTGAGCTCGGCGTAGGCTTGAGAAACAATGACACCCCGGCCAGCGATGATGAGAGGCCGCTGGGCCTCATTGATGAGTTGGGCCGCTTTCTTTATCTGGGCGGGGTGGCCCTGGAGGGTGGGCTTGAAGCCAGGCAGCTCTATCTTATCGGGATAGTGGAAATTCGCCTCTTCGTCGAAGACATCCCTGGGGATATCCACCAGCACCGGCCCGGGGTGGCCAGTTTGGGCGATGTAAAAAGCCTCAGCCATGACCTCGGCCAAGTCCTCGGCCCTCATCACCAGGTAGTTGTGCTTGGTGATAGGGAGGGTGATGCCGGTGATGTCTGCCTCCTGAAAGGCATCCTTGCCGATGAAGGGCCGGGCCACCTGGCCGGTGATGGCCACCATAGGTACAGAGTCCATATAGGCGTTGGCGATGCCGGTGACCAGATTGGTAGCCCCTGGCCCCGAGGTGGCGAAGCAAACGCCGACCTTGCCCGTGGCCCGGGCGTAGCCGTCGGCAGCGTGGGCCGCACCCTGCTCGTGGCGCACCAGGATGTGTCGGAGCTGAGGGTAGCTGGGCAGGGTGTCGTATAGGCGGATGACGGCCCCGCCGGGGAAGCCGAAGATGGTATCCACCCCCTCTTTGAGGAGGGATTCGCAGACTATTTGAGCGCCTCTGATTTTCATCTCGTTGTCTCCAGCACCGCGCCCCGGCTGGCGCTGCCCACCTGCTGAATATACCTGAGGAGGTAGCCATCCTTGACCCTGGGCTGGAAGGGGAGAAGCTTGGCCAGACGGGCTTTAATCTCCCTCTGGGTCAATTCCACCTCCAGCTTCTGAGCAGGTATATCAATCTTGATTATATCGCCGTCTCTCAAGGCAGCTATGGGGCCGCGGGATGCCGCCTCGGGGGAGACGTGGCCTATGGCTGCCCCCCTACTAGCGCCCGAAAAACGGCCGTCGGTGACCAGGGCCACTTGCCCCTCCAGGCCCATCCCGCTGATAAGGGAGGTGGGGGTGAGCATCTCCGGCATCCCCGGCCCGCCTTTCGGCCCTTCGTAACGGATGACCACCACCTCTCCAGGCCGAACGTGCCCGGCCATGATGCCTCTGGTAGCCTCCTCCTCAGAATCGAAGATACGGGCCGTCCCTCGGCGCACCTGGGACTCTTTGTCCACCGCTGCCGCCTTGACCACGGCCCCCTCCGGGGCCAGGTTGCCGAAGAGGACGGCGATGCCTCCAGTAGCCGAGTAAGGCTGGGATATGGGCCGAATCACCCGGCGGTCCCTGGCCTTCACCCCGGCCAGGTCCTGTCTCAGAGTTCTGCCTGTGGCGGTCTTCACCTTCAGATTCAGTTTGTCCTTCACCTCAGCCATGACAGCGGGGATGCCCCCGGCCAGATCGAGGTCCTCCACATGGTGCTCCCCCGCCGGGCTGAGGCGGCAGAGGTGAGGGGTGCCCAGGCTGAGGCGGTTTATCTCGGCTAGGGGGAAATCGGCGCCTAGCTCGTGGGCCAGAGCCATGAGGTGCAGCACCGAGTTAGTGGAGCCCCCCAGGGCCATGTCCACCACGAAGGCGTTGGCGATAGAATCCCGGGTGACGATGTCCCGGGGCCGCAGGTCGCTCCTTAGCAAAGCCATGACCTGGTGTCCGGCATCCTTGGCCAGGCGGATGCGACGGGCATCTACCGCGGGGATGGTGCCGTGGCCGGGGAGGCCCATTCCCAGGGCCTCGGTGAGGCAGTTCATGGTGTTGGCGGTGAACATACCAGCGCAGGAGCCGCAGCCGGGGCAGGCTACTTCCTCCAGAGCCGAAAGCTCTTCCTGGGATATGGCCCCCGCCACCACCTTCCCTACCGCCTGGAACACGGTGCTCAGGTCTACCTTCTGGCCCTCCCAGGTGCCGGCCAGCATAGGCCCGCCCGAGACGAAGATGGTGGGGAGGTTGAGGCGCACCGCGGCCATGAGCATTCCAGGGATAATCTTATCGCAGTTGGGGATGAGCACCAGGGCATCGAAGCCGTGGCCTCGGGCCAGCACCTCCACGCTATCGGCGATGAGCTCCCGGCTGGGCAAGCTAAAGCGCATGCCGGGATGGTTCATAGCCAGGCCGTCGCACACCCCGATGGTGTTCACCTCGAAGGGGGTACCGCCGGCGGAGCGGACGCCGTCCTTGACGGCCTGGGCCACCTCCCGCAAATGCCGGTGCCCGGGGATGACCTCGCTATAGGTGTTGACCACCCCGACGAAAGGCTGGTCTATCTCCCACTGGGAGAGACCCAATGCCCGCAGCAGGGAGCGGTGCGGCGCTCGCTCTATTCCTTTCTTGACAGCATCGCTTTGCATCGTTCCCCTACCAAAAAGTCCGTCCACCCCAGGCGGACGGACACATTGTTCCCCTGATTCAGGTGGAATCCAGTTAAAGCTATCACAGGGCCAAGCTATTGTCAAGGCAGGAGGGCCTGCCGGTAGTGTCCTAATTTGAGAGGGGGTTTTAGGTGTGTCAGTTTGAAAGCTGACGATGCTGTGATAACCACCAGCGTTGACCTGTGGCCCTGAAGAAGTGACCCTTCGTGCCGCCCTTGTTCAATAACCGCCAACACGGATTACAGACGTACTCAAAAACCTCTTTCTGTTTTCCTGCTTCGTCCACAACCACTAGGTAACGTCCGGCAGGGCGGCGATGACCACACATTCTACATTCCGGCATTGAGTAGTGTCCTAGTCTAACGTCCAGGACGGGAAGGGCGCAACGTAGACTCTATTACTTCCAAACCATCAGAGGTGTCACAGTTAGGACAATCCAATGTTGCCTCAAGCGCTTCTGCCCGTGTCATGTTGTCTAGACCTCTAGACTCATCAATATACCCACAGTTCCTACACTTCATATCGGTAGTCCAGTTCACTTTGGGCCTCCTGACGAACGGTATTCTTGAACGATAGCCGCATTCACCGCCTTCTCCGGCGAGTCCACAGGCCTTTGGTGGAGCACCGCTAGCTTGTCGGTAATGTGGCACTTTGCCTTGGCGCACCGCTTGCCTTCTTATGGTGCGCCCGCTCCCATTTCAAGGCGTCCGTTCGAAGGTTAGCTGAAGATATCCCTTTCGGATCGCAAAGTCCAGCGCCTGGGGAAGAGCCTCAACTGGCAACTCGCCCCCGCGCGCGGCCTTCCCATTTTTATCGAACCAGGTGTATTTTACTGACTTGGCTGTGCCGGTCCCATCATCCCACGATGCGACTCCCAAGCGAATTTCGCAATTCGAATCATATTTCGCAGGCTCGCTAAAAGCTGCGCGCATTGCTGTGTCCTCCTATAAGTGAGTGCCAGCATACTTATAGCACACTCCGAGCACAGTGTCAAGTATTCCTTAAGTCAATTCGCGGGTTCAAACTGACCCCACTACCGGCTCGCCCTTACGAGCCAGGCGTATGCCAGCAGTTCAAATTTATAGAGGCTAATCGCCTTCGCCCGCTTCGAGCAGATTGATACAGGGCCTTAAGCCACCTCGTAGCGCTCCGCAACCGGATTGCCCTCACGCAGGTGGCCGTATGGGGAAGGCTTTGACCGGAGGAGTGTGATGTGGTCATCCAGGGATTTACTGTCCTTCCAGCGCTCCAACAGCACGAAACGGTCGGGGTTATCGATGCTGCGGAGCAGGTGATACTCCTCGCAGCCTGGCTCCTTGAGCACGCCGGGTATAACTCCGGTGAATAGGCGTGCGAACTCGCCACCCTTGCCCTTGGCAGCCATCATATTTACCACCATACGTATCGCCATGATTTCCTCCTCTCTGGTGGAGACGAGATCCCCATCTCCGAGCCTTGTAGGGTGTTTATAACCTATAATAGGTTACCAGGCCTGTCAAGACAAGCTGCCCGGGGTTCCCTGGAAACGCCTCTCTCCTCCTGCCCATACCCTCAGGCTGCGCTGCGTCCACATTCAGCGTATCGCCGTGCCTTTCTCAAAGTCCCGGCGAAGGAGAGCCTTCAGGACCCGGAGTAACGCCCCTCCACGCCGGTGAGTGTATTGAGGGCGATGCTATTAGCCTTGACCTCCTCCCCACGCGGCTCATTTAGGAATTCGTAGCTTTGCTTCTTGATGAACTCCGAAAGCAGTTGCCCAACACTCTGGAGGTGGCTTATCTCCGTTCCCATGAGAGCCAAGGCCACCTCCCCGGAGTTAGCCAGAGAAGTTTGGCTCAGAAGACTAAAGGCCGAGGCAAAATGGGGGAGACAAAGCCCCAGGGAGGACCGGAAATCGCCTCGGAAATCCTCGTCATCCAGCATCCGCAGCAGCGTATTCAGGTGTGCTCTATCCGAGGCCTCCAGGGATTGGCATGCCGGGCAGGCTTGTTTTCCCTGTATGGCCTTCGACACCCCGGAACTAAGGTTGGAGAAGTCAAGCCGTCGTTTTCTGATTCGAGAGGTAGTACCGCCCCTTTTCGGGGTTTCTCTGGTGTAGCTGGAGATAGTCACTAACTCGTCTAGCACAGCATCGGCGATGCCTTGGAAATAGAGGGCCAGTCCAAGGCTATCCTCTCTAAAGTCCGTGTAGATAGCTTTGAATAGCTTATGGCTATGGTAACTGCAGAAACCCTTGGCCAGGAGAACCTTGTCCCTGAAACCGGGGTCCATCACTACCTCGTTGCTGAGGAGATGCCCTATCTCTCGCTCCTCATCCTTTTCCCAGAGGTGGCACAAAGGGCATTTCTCCGAGTTTCCCATAGCATTGAGGATAGCTATCGTATGCGAAGTGTGTTTAAGCATATTTTCTCACCGCAATTTGGGCCATGTTATCGCCAAATGTCTCCTGAGTCAAGGAATTTAGCAGTGCGTTGAACTACCTCAATTCTCGATGTCCACCCGGCCCTGGGCTATCCTGAAGATGGAGGCCTTCTCCAGAAAGGAGGGTAAGAAGGGATGAAGGTCTGGGGTGGTGAGGAGCACCTGCCCCCGGCCTTGGATGGAATCCAGCACAAGAGAGCGATGGCGTTCGTCCAGCTCAGAGAGGGCGTCGTCCAGAAGGAGCACCGGCTCCTGGCTCCGGCCCAAGCGCAGCAGCTCGGCCTCTCCCAGGCGAAGGCTGAGGGCGATGAGGCGTTGTTCCCCCCGGGAACCGTAACGACCCATATCCTGTCCTTTTACCCTGAAATGGAGGTCGTCCCGGTGGGGGCCCACCAGGGTCATGGCCATGCGGACCTCTCTGTCCCGCAGGCGCTGGAGCTGGCTGCGGAAGGCTTTGGCCAGCTCCGCCTCCTCCATAGACGAGGCGTTGAAAGTGGCCTTATAGTCTAGGGAGAGCCCTCCATCGCCCGTCAGGCGTCGGTGCTCATTCTGGGCAAGGGACTCCAGGGCCTTCAGGCACTCCAGCCGACGGGCCAGGATAGGAGAGCCGTTGGCCACCAGCTCCTCATCCCAGGCTTCCATCCCCTGGCCTCGCGCCCCGGAGCCTCCCACCTTGAGCAGGTGGTTGCGCTGGGCTAGGACTCGCTGATAGCGCTGCAGGGTCTTGTAGTAAAGAGGGCTCAGTTGGGAGCCCAGGATATCCAAGAAGCGGCGGCGCAGGGCCGGAGGGCCACCTATGAGGTCTATGTCCTGGACGCCGAACCACACCGCCAAGAGCAACCCCACCACATCCCCCGCCCTCCGGGGAGCACCGTTGACCAGGAAGCGCCTCTCCACCGCAATGGAGCCAGGGTTGGAGATGGCCTGGGGCCGGGCCTGGAGCACCTGGGAAACCCGAAGAGGCTGTCCCCCCTGCTGGATATCAGCATCCACCCGTGTGAAGGCCAGAGGCTCCTCCAGGGCATCCCAATGGATAAGCTCGGCCTCGCCCCCGGCCCTGGGGGAGCGGGTGGTAGCCAAGAGGTAGATAGCCTCCAGCAGATTGGTCTTGCCCTGGCCGTTCTCCCCTCGGAAGAGGGAGATGCCCGGGGGCAGGGACAGGTCCAGGTCTCTGAAGTTGCGGAAATTGGTCAACCTGAGACGGGTGAGGAAAATGCTGGCCTCCTTAATCTTTCGCACTTATTTTAAAGGGGGCTGGGGGCCTTGACAATGCCGATATTATGTGCCTATAATGCAATTCACCAAGGAGAGAATAAAGCTTGACGAAAAGGACAGCTCTGGTTACTTAAAGATAATCCTGGGTAGATTCTCCAGCGGCGGCTGGGAACACCCCAGCCGCCGCTTCATGTGAGCCGGATTTAAGAAGACCGGTGTCGCACCTTAACAAGAGAATATTTCTGAGCGGGCTTTAATGTAGGTCAAGCAAATAAGGGCCTACGGTGGATGCCTTGGCGCTTGGGGCCGATGAAGGGCGTGGCAAGGCTGCGATAAGCCTCGGCTTGCTGCCTAGCGAGCTTAGCCGGGGATTCCCGAATGGGGCAACCCAACAGGGCGAAACCCTGTTACCCCTGGCTGCACTTAAGCCAGGGGGGGCCAGCGGGGGAACTGAAACATCTAAGTACCCCGAGGAAGAGAAATCAACCGAGATCCCCTTAGTAGTGGCGAACGAACGGGGGAAAGCCCAAATTCCCAGGGCTTAGTGGCCTTGAGGCCTATGCTCTGGGGAAGTTGCAAGGCCCGGCATGGAGGGCTCAAGACCTCCGAGGGAGTTACCAACCGAACCCTAGCCAAAGGTCCCTGGAAAGGGCCGTCATAGAAGGTGAAAGCCCTGTAGGCGAAAGGGGTAGGCTCCTGCCGGTGTCCTTAAGTACCACGGGACACGAGGAATCCTGTGGGAATCTGGGGGGACCACCCTCCAAGGCTAAATACCCCAAGCGACCGATAGCGGATAGTACCGTGAGGGAAAGGTGAAAAGCACCCCGGGAGGGGAGTGAAATAGATCTGAAACCGTGGGCCTACGAACGGTCGGAGCCCCGAGCAATCGGGGTGACGGCGTGCCTATTGAAGAATGAGCCGGCGACTTGATCTTCGTGGCTGGGTTAAGCAACTTGAGTTGCGGAGCCGCAGCGAAAGCGAGTCCGAATAGGGCGGTCCCCCGATTCGTCGGGGGAAGGTCGCGGAGATCAGACCCGAAACCTGGTGATCTACCCATGGCCAGGGTGAAGCTTCGATAACATCGGAGTGGAGGCCCGAAC
>JACQUD010000069.1 GCA_016210485.1 Chloroflexota bacterium
CCTCCTCCACCGAGCTCTACGCCATCCTCTCCAGCCTGTCTGGCCTCCCCATAAGACAGGACCTGGCCGTCACCGGCTCGGTGAACCAGAAGGGTGAGGTCCAGCCCATCGGCGGTGTGAACGAAAAGATAGAGGGCTTTTTCGACCTCTGCAAGCTAAAAGGCCTCACGGGAACTCAAGGGGTGCTCATTCCCACCACTAACTTGAGGAACCTGATGCTCCGAGAGGACGTGGTGGAAGCGGTGAAGCAAGGCCTCTTCCACATCTACTCTGTGGAGGCCATAGACCAGGGCATAGAGCTGCTCACAGGGGTAAGGGCTGGAGAAAGAAAACGGGGTGGTACGTATCCGGAGAGGACCGTTAACCACCTGGTAAATCAGCAGCTAAAGGAGCTGGCGGAGGGTCTGAAGGGCTACGGCCCAGAGACTCCCGCCTAAGTAGGCTTGTATAGAAAGCCCGCGCCTCCAACGACACCTCCTGGACCCCTGGGCTGACGCGGTCTCTTACTTACAAGGCATTCGGCTTTATATTACACGATTGCTGGCTCCCCTCGTTCAGCTCGCCGCTTGACTGCCCTAAGTATTTCCCTTCGCATCAGCCCGCTTCCAGGCTTGATCAGGAGCCAGTAAAAGGCGAACTTTCTTCGGGCCATGGAATCGGCCACACATACACGGGTCTCCGTCCTTAACGTGACGCCCCTGCCGCCTTGGATTTCAGCTAACGAGAAGTTCATGGCTGCCTTGGCGTAGTCCGAGCGGTCAAAGGCCAGGTACTCCTGGACACTTGCCAATTTAAGGGGCGGGCCGAAAGCCCTCCAGAACCGACCCACGGTTCCCAGCACGATCTCTCGGTTCGGCTCCTCGGCCAGTAGCACGAAGCCATTAGCCAGCATCTGCTCGAAAAGGGGCCCACCACCGAAGGGTAGCCCCCTTTTTCGAGTAATGAGCGCAGGCAAAGAGCGAACCGCAATCAGGGCGCGGAAGAGCGGTATCTCCCCAGGCGTGACCTCTTTTATAGCGCCAAAGACGCGCCCAGGCGAGGCTTGTACAGCGATTGCATGGGCCTCGTTGAAATCGTAGCTCGGCATGTACTTATCCAACAGCACGGCTGTTGACTCAGAGGCCACCCCCCTTAACCTCAGCTGGCCGAGACCACGTCCCTCCGGTTGAATGACCAGAAGGAGGGCTACAGCTTCAGCCGGCGCAGGAAGGGCTGCTCGCTGCGGAAGGGGCCCACCACGGCCAGGTTCAGCCCCTGGTTGACTATGAGCTGACGCGCTACCCTCTGGAGGTCCTCCGGTGTTATGAAGTCAACAATCTCCACCGCCTGATCGACGGTCAGCACCCGACCGGTCAGGAGCTCCTGGCCTGCCAGCCAGCTAGTGACGCTACGGGTGTCTTCCATTCGTAGCCACAGCCGACCCTTGCTCAGCTCCTTCGCCTTGTTCAACTCCTCCACCGGGACTCCATCCCGTAGCCGATCCAACTCCTGGAGGATCACCTCCAGGGCATCTTTGGCTTTCTTGGGGTCCGTACCAGCGTAAACGGTAAGGGCCCCCGCATCCCTGTAGTGGCTTACCGAGCTGTGGACATCGTAGGCCAGCCCCCTCTTCTCCCGCACCTCCAGGAAAAGCCGGCTGCTCATGCCCTCCCCTAGAATGGCGCTCAGCAGACCCAGGGCATACCTATCGGGGTGTGTGGATGACAGCCCTCTAAGGCCCACCACCATGTGCGCTTGGTCGGTCTTGCGCTTCCCCAGTTTCAGAGAAGGGGACTGTTGGCTACCCTTTGCCGGAGTCCAAGGCAGTCCTTTCTTTCCCCGCCAATCTTTCAAGTGAGACTCCATTGAAGATACCACTTCCTCATGCTCTACTTCTCCAGCCACCGCCACCACCGTGTTTCCTGGAATGTACTGGCTTCCCATCAGTTCCAGCAGCGTCTCCCGAGATATCGCCTCCACCGACTCTTTGGTGCCTCCCACATCCCTTCCCAAGGGCTGGTCCGGCCACATCACCTCATCCAGTAGCAGGTCAGCTTGGTAGGTGGGATAGTCCTTGGTCATGTTAAGCTCTTCCACTATCACCTTGCGTTCCTTCTCCACCTC
>JACQUD010000062.1 GCA_016210485.1 Chloroflexota bacterium
CTCCTACGCCGACACCCATTCCGCCCACCCCGACCCTGGTGCCCCCTGGGGTGACTCCACCTCCTGCCACCGCTACACCCACTCCACTACCTCCCACGCCCACTCCCACGCCCAAGCCACCCTTGCCCGGCCATGCCCCCTCCTCCACCTACACCGATGCCGAGTGGGCCCAGATAGTGGATGCGGCTAAGAAAGAGGGCAAGCTGATGTTCTATGGCATCAACAGTTTCAGCGAGCCCTGGAAGCAAAGCGTGATCAAGAAGACCATGAAAGAGACCTACGGCATCGATGTGGAGACCCTCACTATGTCCTCCTCCATCATGTTAGCGCGCATCCAGGCCGAGGACCGGGCCGGCATCAACGTCGTCGATGCCTTCGTCGGGTTTCCCTCCGTCATCGCGGCGATAGAGAAGCTGAACCTTATCATACCCATCGATAAACTGTCATCTCTCAAAGATGCTACCGACCCCGACGTCTGGGTTTATAACCCCCTCTATTCCCCATACATGGTAAACTCTCCGCCTTCTTGGCAGGGGCCCGTTCCCAATTTCGTTTATAGTACCAGAGTGGTGCCTCCTGAGAGGGTGCCCGGGAAGATGACGGACCTGCTGGACCCCTGGTGGCAGAAGACGAAGCTATGTATGCTCGACCCTATAACCAGCAGTGGCCAGAGCGACCCCACCATCTGGCAGGATGGACGGGCTTTGGGATACCCGGACTGGTTCCTCAACTTCTTCTATGACCTGACGAACAAGGCTGATGGCCGCATCTTTTTCGAGCTCTACGGGCTCCCCAATCCCCTATATACGGGGGAATGTGGCCTGACATGGCATATTTCAGAGGGCTCCCCAGTCAGCATGAAAAATTACGTGATGAAGGACAAGGTGACCTGGCTGAAGAGCGGCCTCTTCGACCCCCCGTTGCCCTATGGTCACGCGGGCAGTGCGTTAACCGGGGTATTGAAGACGGCGCCTCACCCCAACGCCGCCCTGGTCTACTTGAACTGGATCAATTCCCAGGAGGGGCAGACTACGTATGTGATGGCGGAGAAATTAGAGAGTTCCGCGCGCCGGGATGTCCCCAACCCCATAGAGAAGGAATACTGGCCGGAGAAGGCGGGGCCCACCTACTGGGTGGTGGATCTCCAGGAGCTCGGCTTCGAGAGCTACCTCTACGGCCTAAAGATTAACGTCAAGATGATGAAGGAGGGGATGTCCAAAGCGGCCTGGCTGAAGGCGGTGAAGGACGCCAGCCTGGCGTACTGGGGCCAGTACCCGCCGCCCCCGGTCCAGTTCATACCCATGCCCCAGGATTAAGGCAGCCTTACAAAGAACACAAAAGGATGGAGCCTCTAGTCTCATGAGAGGCCTCTCTGAATATACCAAGGAGGGATGAGATGGGAACTCTGGGGAAACACTGGCTCAAGGTATTGGGTCTTCTGGCGCTTATCGGTCTTCTGGCGGCCCTGGCGGCCTGTGCCGCCGAGGCCACGCCTACCCCCACCCCCAGGCCTGCTACACCGACGCCGAGGCCCCCCACCCCGACCCCTGTTCCTCCGACGCCGACACCCATTCCGCCCACGCCGACGCCTCTACCCCCTGGGGTGACGCCACCTCCTGCCACCGCCACCCCCACTCCACTACCTCCCACGCCTACACCCACACCTAAACCACCCTTGCCTGGCCCTGCCCCCTCCTCCACCTACACCGACGCTGAGTGGGCCAAGATAGTGGAGGCGGCCAAGGGTGAGGGCAAGCTGGTGCTCTATGGCGCCCCCAGTGTCATCTCCTGGCAGGAAAGGGCGATCAGGAACGGCCTGAAGGAAGCCTACGGCATCGATATGGAGCTCGTCAATCTCTCCGGCGCCGTCATGTTAGAGCGCCTCCAGTCCGAGAACCGGGCCGGCGTCAAGGTCGCCGATGGTATCGTCAAAGGATTTGCCAGCGTCACCTCGGGAGTGGAGAAGCTGGGATTCCTCAGGCCCATCGATAACCTGCCATCCCTCAAGGATGTCAAGAACCCCGATGTCTGGATTTACAACCCCCTCTATTCCCAAAATATGGTAGGCACTCCGGCTACCTGGCCGGGGCCCGTTCCCAACTTCGAATACAGTACCAGAGTAGTGCCCCCGGAGAGGGTGCCCGGGAAGATTACGGACCTGCTGGACCCCTG
This sequence comes from Chloroflexota bacterium, assembly GCA_016210485.1. Lineage (GTDB taxonomy): Bacteria > Chloroflexota > Dehalococcoidia > JACQUD01 > JACQUD01 > JACQUD01. Next base: position 2,173 of record JACQUD010000062.1, read on the forward strand.
GTGGAAGCAGACGAAGATATGTATGCTCGACCCTATTACCACCAGTGGCCAAAGTGACCCCACCATCTGGCGGCCTGGGCGGGCTTTGGGATTCCCGGACTGGTACCTCGACTTCTACTATGACCTGACGAACAAGGCTGATGGGCGCATCTGGTACTATCTCCTCGGGACCCCCTCCCCCTATTATACGGGGGAATGTGGCCTGGAGTGGCATATTTCAGAGGGCTCCGCAGCCAGTAATAAGCTGGCCATACTGAAGGACAAGGTGACCTGGCTAAACAGCAGCATCTTCAATCCCCCGTTGCCCTATGCTCATGCTAGCGGGATAGGTGCGGTGTTGAAGAATGCGCCTCACCCCAACGCTGCGCTGGTCTACTTGAACTGGCTTACTTCCCAGGAGGGAATGACCAAGTGGGTGATGGAGGAGGGATGGGAGACTTCCGCGCGCCGGGATGTCCCCAACCCCGTGGAGAAGATATACTGGCCGGAGAAGTCGACGCCCACCTACTGGGTGGTGGGTATCGATGAGCTCTTCTTCGAGAGCTACGTCTACGGCCTAAAGATTAATCTCAAGATGATGAAGGAGGGGATGTCCAAAGCGGCCTGGCTGAAGGCGGTCAAGGACGCCAGCCTGGCGTACTGGGGACAGTTCCCGCCGCCTCCGGTCGACCTGGTGCCCATACCCCAGGATTAAGGCAGCCTTGGGGAACACAAAAGGATGGAGCCTCTAGTCTTATGAGAGGCCTCTCTGAATATACCAAGGGGGGATGAGATGGGAACTCTGGGGAAACACTGGCTCAAAATCCTGGGACTCATAGCGCTTATCGGCCTGCTGGCGGCCCTGGCGGCCTGCGCCGCCGAGGCCACGCCCACTCCCACCCCCAGGCCCCCCACGCCGACGCCGAGGC
>JACQUD010000063.1 GCA_016210485.1 Chloroflexota bacterium
CCCTGCTGGTGAACCCCTACGACACCGAGCGGTTTGCAGAGGCTATCGCTCAAGCCTTGGAGATGCCCGCGTCAGAGCAAGTCCGGCGGATGCAGCGGATGAGGGCCTATTTGCGGGAGAACGACATCTATCGCTGGGCCATCCGCCTTCTGACCGAGCTCTCGCGCCTGGAGACAGCTGAGCCTGAACCCTTGCCGCCTCGGGCGCCCTAGGAAGCTCCTCGGTCGCAGATGGACGCAGGCGCCCCGGCGGCAGGCCGCTCAGGGCGTTGCCCGAGCAAACAGGAGGTTGCCGAAAATGCCTCAAATAGCCCAGCATATGGCTGCGAACGCTGTCTGGCTCGCCATCGCTGTAGCTTTTCCGCCCCTTCTTATCTGGTTTGCCTGGCGCTGGCTCCCACCCCGGGTCCAGCGCGTCCTCCGGTGGCTGGACGACCAGATCCCCGGGGACTTCTCGGCCCTTTACCGGCCAGCCAGCTTTGTCCTGGTGAGTGCCCTATCGGTGACGATCGTGGTTCCGTCGGTCTTCGCGGTGCTTTGGGGCCTGGGTGTCAATATTGACCAGGTTCGCCACCTCTTTGCGGAGTTTGGATGGAAAGTGGGGGCCTGGGCTCTCAACCCCGGACTAAAGGTTCTGCTGGTCCTCGCGTTTGCGGGCCTGGTCCAGCGGCTCGTCAGCCGCGCTGTCCCCCGGGCGGTGGGAAACTACCTGCGGAGCAGATACCAGGGTGAGGGTGAGGGTGAGCCCGAGCCCGAGATCCAGAAACGGACCCAGACCCTGGTTGATGTCCTCACCAAGACCCTGTCCTTGCTGGTGCTCCTGGGTACCCTTTTCATGATCCTGGCCCAAATAGGGGTAAACCTGGCGCCAGCCTTGGCGGCGGCGGGCGTGATTGGCATCGCCGTGGGGTTTGGTGCTCAGAACCTCATCCGTGATGTCTTTGCCGGCATCTTCATCATCCTGGAGAACCAATATAGGATCGGTGACGTGGTCCAAGTTGCTGGGATCGGTGGCCTGGTCGAAGACATCAACCTCCGACGGACAGTTCTGCGTGACCTGGATTTTAGCCAGCACTTTATCCCCAACGGCGAGATTCGCGTCGCCACTAACCTCACCAAGGGAAAGTCGCGGGTGAACATGAACATCAGCGTGGCATACAAAGAGGACCTGGAACAGGTCATTAAGGTCTTGAACGAAATTGGACAGGATCTGGCGAAGGACTCCTATTTCGGCCCCCTGATCCTGGACCCTATTAAAGTCCTTCGTGTTGACAACTTCGCTGAATCCGGTATCGAGCTCAAGGTACTGGGAGAGACCCTCCCCATACGCCAGTGGGATGTGGCCGGTGAGTACCGTCTGCGGGTGAAAAGGGCGTTTGACAGGTTGGGCATTGAAATACCTTTCCCCCATCGCACCCTTTATTGGGGCAAGGGGGAGCGGAGGTGAGATGAGGCTGTACCTGTTCGACGTGGATGAGACTCTGGAGTGCTCGGGGGGACCGATCGAACTCGACTCTTTGGTGGCCCTGCGGAGTGAGGGGCATATACTCGGGCTGTGCGGCAACTTCGCCAGGGTTACAAGGTACGTAGCCGACTGGCATCACCTCTTCTCGCTCATCGGGTCGATGACGATGTCGAAGGCCGATTTTATGAGGAACGTTCGCCAGAATATCCCCGCTGATGACTACATCATGGTAGGCAATATACCAGGCCTCAGCGGGGCGTCAGACGACGTGGGGGCGGCGGGCGAGGCGCGATGGCGGTTCATCAAGGAATCTGACTTTGCCCAGGGATCAAGGTAGACCGATGGCGGCCTAAAAAACTGTGGGGGGCGGCATTGGCATCGTCCCCGCCGTGGCCGGCGGCCTCTGCGCTCGGTTGCATCGGCAGGGCAGCACTGGCACTTGGCGGCGGCCCGGGTCGGTAGTCGCTGCATTCCAACCTCCTGAGTGAGAGAAGACATGTGCGGCATAGTTGGCTACGTGGGGCGGCGGCCCGCCATACCCATCGTGCTGGAGGGGCTGAAACGGCTGGAATACCGGGGCTACGACAGCGCCGGCGTCGCCGTCCTCTCCACCGGCGGCAAGCTCGCCATCAAGAGGGTGGTGGGTAAGCTGGCAGCCCTGGAGGCCGCCCTGAGCGCCCGGACGCTAAGGGGCAACGTCGGGATCGGCCACACCCGCTGGGCCACCCATGGCAAGCCAAGCCTGGCCAACGCCCATCCTCACAGCGACGAGGAGAGCCGGGTCAGCGTCATCCACAATGGCATCGTGGAGAACTACGGGGAGCTCAAGCGGGCGCTGGCCGCGCGGGGCCACCACTTCCTCTCCGAGACTGACACCGAGGTTATACCCCATCTCATCGAGGAGTCCCTGGGGCAGGGCAAGACGCTGGCGGACGCGGTGCGCCTGACCCTGGGGCAAATCCGCGGCGCCCAGGCCCTGATGGCATTGAGCCCTCTGGAGCCGGATAAAATCGTGGCGGCGCGCAGCGGCTACGCCGGCGCCGTGGTCGTGGGCTATGGGGAAGGGGAGATGTTCGTCGCCAGCGACTTGCCCGCCCTCCTGCCCTATACCCAGCG